>JARRKW010000250.1:0-4352 GCA_037387645.1 Desulfuromonadaceae bacterium | reverse complement strand
TGAAACCTTCACTGAAAAACCCCTTTGCTCCGCCCGAAACGGTTGAATTCAACATCCCGGGGGAAATTTCGGGCGTTGCCGGGGGCTATGAAGAGACGATGAAGGTCGGCCATGAACTGATCGAACGGCCGATCAAATCGGTCCCCGTGGCCCAGATCGAAAAACAGCACTTTAAAAAGCGCATGACGGTCTGGGAGCGGATCAAGGTTCTCACCCAGAGCGAACCGAATATCCTTTTTCAAAACTGGGGGAAAAACCTGGATGGCGCCTCCCTGGTGACCGGCATCCTCACCATCGGGGGACGCGACGTGGCCCTGTACGGCCACGACTTCACCGTTCGCGCCGGCTCCATCGATGCCACCAATGGGCAGAAACTGGCCCGCCTGATGTATCTGGCCGGGGAAAAAGGAATCCCCCTGATCGGCATGAACGATTCGGCGGGGGCCTTCGTCCCGGCCGGAGTCGGCGGCCTGGACGGCTATGCGGAAGCCTTCACCGCCCTGCGCAAAATCAGCGGCGTGGTTCCTTCCATCATGTGCATGTTCGGCTTCAACGCCGGCGGCGGCTCCTATCTCCCCCGGCAGGGCAGCTTTGTCATTCAGCCGGAAAACACCTTTTTCGGCCTGACCGGACCCGGCGTGGTCAAATCGGTCCTGGGTGAAGACATCACCCCGGAAGAACTCGGCGGCCCTCAGGTCCACAGCGCCTCGGGCGTCGCCGATCTGACCGTAGCCGACGAAACCGCCGCCCTGCGCACCACGGTGCGCCTGCTCAGCTACCTGCCGGACAACAACCACAGCATGGCCCCGTTCCAGGCCACCAGCGATCCCCTGGAACGCAAAACCTGGGAAATCAACACCCTGTTCAAAAAGGCCTTCAATTCGCCGACCGGTTTCAACACGCCTCCGGCCAGATCGATTGCGACTCGGCCCTGAAAATCGCCCGTTTCGTGCGCTTCTGCAACATCTACAACATTCCGTTGATCTTCATGGAAGACACCACCGGGTTTCTGCCGGGACGGGAGCAGGAAGCCCGCGGCATTGTCCAGGCCGGCCGCTCCATGCTCGATTCCATCGTCGATGTCCGTACGCCGCGCATTCTGCTGATTCTGCGCAATGCCTACGGCGGCGCCTACGCCTCCTACAACAACTATCCCACCGGCGCCGATCTGGTCCTGGCCCTGCCACCACCCGCCTGGCGGTCATGGGACCGGCGGGCAAGGAGTTCGTCTACAAGGGGGAACTACGCAAGGTGCGCAGCCAGGCCGCGGAAATGGTAAAAGCGGGCATTACGGAAAGAATCGCCGCCGGCATGGACGGCGGCGAAGCCAAGCAGGATGCGGAAAAAGAGGCGGCGGACTGGCTCAAAATCCAGGAGGCCGAACTGAACCTGCGTTACGAAAAAGAACTGATGAATCCCAAGGAAGGACTGGCCCTCGGTTCCATCTCGTCCATTGTCATGCCCACCGATCTGCGCAAGGTCCTCGGTGAGAATCTGAACTTTTTCCTTCGCCATTATCAGCCGAGCACCTGGCAGGATGTTCAGCGCGAATTCCACTAGCGGGGAGCGGGCGAACTGACGATAAACCGAACCCACGTTTCGAGTTGGAGGCACAGCCCATGCTACAGAGCACCGATCTTTATACCCACAATCCGCTGATTCATCGCGATCGCCGGCTGAGCCGGTCAGCATCCCCCTGGGTCCGTTCCTTTTCCTGCGAGGAGCTCAAGCCCCTGATCGTCTGCCGCGGGCCGATCCGCATGGAAACCATGACGGTCTACGAGGAAATGGGTCTTTCCCGCTACGGCATTCTGTTGTCGGAAAAGGATTCCATCGTCTACCCCAATGCCCTCTCGCCCGAATTGCGCCGATTGACCGATTCCACCCGGGTCCATCGGGTGCCGGACTACACCGGAGCGAGCAAGGAAGAACGGGTCGAGCGCATCGGCCAGATCATCCGCATTGCCCGGGACAACGGCTACAACGCCATCTTCGCCGGTTACGGCTTTATGGCGGAGGACGATGAATTCGTCGCCGCCATCGAAGCGGCCGGCCTCAGGTTCATGGGACCCTGCGCGGCAACCCAGCGCGGCGCCGGCAAGAAGGACGAGGCCAAGCGCACCGCCCTGTCCGTGGATGTCTCGGTAACCCCCGGGGTCAACAACGTCACCGCCCGCACCCTGGTCGCCAAGTATTCAAACCGTACGGCCCTGCTCGCCCTGGTCAAAGCCAAAACCTTGCCCTGCGACAAGAAAATCCTGAACGACAAAAAACTCTCCCTGGAAGAGCTGGCCGTTCACATCCTGCTGGCCTCGTACGAAAAAGGGATCGACCTCTTTTCCATGGATGAACTGGGGGCGCAGATTGAAAACGAATGTATCGCCATGTTCACCACCTACCCCGGCGCGCGCATCCGCCTGAAGGCCATCGGTGGCGGCGGCGGCAAGGGGCAGCGCATTCTCGGCGCCTCCCTGCTGGTTAAAAAACATCCGAGTGCGGCCGACGTCCGAAAAGCCGCGGCGGAAGCGCCGGCTTTGGCCCGGGAAGTGCTGCTGGAGGTCAAGGCCACCGGGGTCGGCGACAACAAAAACGTGCTGATCGAGCTGAACATTGAGCAGACCCGCCACAATGAAATTCAGCTGCTGGGCAATGGCGACTGGTGTATCGCCCTGGGGGGGCGCGATTGTTCCCTGCAGATGCACGAACAGAAACTGCTGGAAGTCTCCGTCACCCAGGAAGGATTGGCCGGGGAAATCGAGAAAGCCAAACGGGCCGGACTTGCTCCCCAGGCCCAAGCCCTGGAATCGGATCTGAAGATTCTGCGGCGGATGGAAACCGAGGCGGAACGTTTCGGCAAGGCGGTCGGCCTCGACTCCGCCTCAACCTTCGAGTGCATCGTCGACCGCGATCGCCACTACTTCATGGAGGTCAACACCCGCATCCAGGTGGAACATCGGGTTACGGAGCTAGTTTACCAGCTCAAATTCACCACTCCCGCCGACAACAATGACTATTTCCTGGTCGAATCCCTGGTCGAAGCCATGGCCCTGCTGGCTCTGCACAAAGAACGGCTGCCCCGCCCGGAGCGCCTGCCGCGCTTCGGCGCCGGGGTGGAGGCCCGCCTCAATGCCACCGATGCCTCCCTGTCACCCAGCGCCGGGGGCGTTATCCGCTACTGGTCGAAGCCGATTGCGGGAGAAATCCGCGACGATCAGGGCATCTGCATCAGCAATCCCGACACGGGCCTGTTCATGCGCTACACCCTGGCCGGTGCCTACGATTCCAACATCGCCCTGCTGCTCACCCAGGGGGAAGCCCGGCTGGAAAGCTACCGGGCACTGGCCAGGGTACTGCGTTCCACCACCCTGCGGGGGAGCAACCTGGCCACCAACCTCGGATTTCACTATGGCCTGGTCAACTGGTTTCTGGGCCAGAACGTCATGGCCAAACCCACCACCCGATTCGTGGTTCCCTATCTGACCCTGGTCGGCAAACTCAAAGAAGAAGCCAATAAAATCGATTTCGTCTATGCATTTCTGGGCATGAAAAAACACTTCCACAAAGTCTATGCCGACCATCCCGAGGTGGCCAAAGCCGTGGCCGAGACCCTGGACCGCAAAGGCACCCTGCTGACCCGACCCATGGAAATCCTGCTGCAGGACCCCCATCTGTTATCCGGCTGGCTGAGCATCAACCGCAACAACTTCGCCTTTGAAGACGGCAGACTGACCTGGCTGCGCAATCCTCTGCTGGTCCTGAAGGAGACCTACGAGTACCTGAACATGACCTGGCGCGACGATGCCCCGGCCACGGAAGTAATCTGGTCCCATGACGATCAACTCCTCCAGACCGCTCTGCGTTTCTATGCCGATCTGCACGGCAGACTGGGGCTGAAAGAAAACGATTTCGGCCAGCTGAACAAAATTCTGCAGCGGGCTGTGCCGGCGGACGGATTCGATCCTGAGCTCTGGGAACAGGTCCGGGCCGCCCATCTCGGTTTTGAACTCGGCAACGTATTGCTTGGCTTGCTGTATCTGGTTGCGGTAAGGACCGATTTCTTCGCCTTCAGGGTTGAGGACAATCTGGAAGTGACCATCCCTGAATATCTCAACGACCCCGACCTGCAAGGGGCCATGAAGAAGATTCTGGTGCCGCCACCGGCAACCAAGGCCGACGAAATCGTCACCCCGGGCGGCGGCATGTATTACGCTCAGGAAGCACCGGGCATGCCGCCTTTTGTCAGCGAAGGGTCGCATTTTGAAAAGGGGCAACCGCTGTTCATCCTGGAGGTCATGAAGATGTTCAACAAAGTGCCGGCGCCCTTTGCCGGCACCATCGACAAGATTCTCATC
>JARRKW010000249.1:0-6177 GCA_037387645.1 Desulfuromonadaceae bacterium | reverse complement strand
CGACATAAGCTGCTTGATGCCGAGGGAGAAACGCTCATTCTCACGGTCGATATTCAGGACCACGGCCCGAACCACGTCGCCCTTCTTGTACAGCTCAGAAGGATGCTTGACGCGCTTGACCCAGGACAGATCGGAGATATGCACCAGACCGTCGATGCCCTCGTCGACACCGACGAAGATACCGAAATCGGTAATATTCTTCACCTGACCTTCGATAATGGTGCCGATGGGGAACTTCTCGCCGACCACTTCCCAGGGATTCGGTTCAACCTGCTTCAGACCCAGGGAAATCCGGCGGTTGGGAATATCCAGCGCCAGCACGATGGACTCGACATCGTCGCCGATGCTGAGCACCTTGTTGGGATGCTTGATACGTTTGGTCCAGCTCATTTCCGACACATGGATCAACCCTTCGACCCCTTCGGCCAGTTCGATGAAAGCGCCGTAATCGGTCAGGCTGACCACTTTACCGGAAACCCGTTTACCAACGGGGAACTGATTTTCCACATCCAACCAGGGATCGGGCGCAATCTGCTTGAGACCCAGGGAGACCCGCTCCTTGTCCCGGTCGAACTTGAGGACCTTGACGTTGATCTTGTCGCCCACATTGAGGATGTCCGACGGATGGGTGACCCGTCCCCAGGACATGTCGGTGATGTGGAGCAGACCATCGATACCGCCGAGATCGATAAAGGCGCCGTAATCGGTGAGATTCTTCACGGTACCTTCGACCACCTGACCTTCTTCCAGCTGCTTGAGGGTATCGCCGCGCATGCTTTCGCGCTGCTCTTCCAACAGGACACGACGGGACAGAACGATGTTGCCGCGGCGCTTGTTCAATTTAATGATCTTAAACTGATAAGTTTCGCCGAGCATCTTGTCCAGATTGCGGACCGGACGAAGATCGACCTGGGAACCGGGCAAAAAGGCATTGACGCCGATATCGACCGACAGGCCCCCTTTGATTCGAGAGAGGATCCGCCCTTCAACGACCGCGTTCTCTTCCAGAGCGTTCCAGATTTTCTGGCGATCGGCTTTTTCCTTGGAGAGGCTGATCAGGCCGTTCTCGTTTTCGGTACGCTCAATGAGCACGTCGAACTGGTCACCGACCTTGATATCGGTCTTGACCTCGCCCTGCTCGTTGAGAAACTCGTTGATGGGAATCAGCCCTTCGGATTTGCCGCCGACATCGACGACCACCGAATCGGGGTTGACCTGAACCACCGTACCGACGACGACATTGCCGGCTTTGAGCTCCTTGAGGCTGTTTTCAAACATGTCCTCGAAGCTGCCCTCGAATTCATCGTCCATGAATTCCGTCTCGTTTTCCATTTTTTCCGTGTTGTCCACCATGTGAAATTTGTTACCCCCTAACGATTTTCCTGTCGTTTCCGACAGTCTGACTCGCGGCCATGACGTGGAAAGATATCATAAAGTCTTTTAAAAAACAAATATTTTATCTTGCTTTTATTTCCCCGCGTTGGAGGCTTTTTTCACCACCTCGTTAATGATCCACTGGGGCGTCGAGGCGCCGGCGGTAATGCCTACCGAGTTGACCCCGGCAAACCAGGTCGGCTCAATCTCATCGGCGGTTTCAATGTGATGGGTGCGGGGTTGAATTTCCCGGCAGATCTGCGCCAGGCGGGTGGTGTTGGCGCTGTTGAAGCCGCCGATAACCAGCATCAGATCGACCCGGCCGGCAATATTCCTCGCTTCGTCCTGCCGTACCGAGGTGGCATCGCAGATGGTATTGAAAACCCGCAACTCCTGACTCTTGCCCAGGCAGACATCGATTACCTCACGCAGATTTTCATAGGACTGGGTGGTCTGGGCCACCACCCCCATCTTCCTTCTGACGGGCAGTTCTTCCGCCTCCCGGCGACCGGACACCACAAAAACCTCGCCCTCCCGGGCGTAGGAGACAATGCCCCGCACCTCGGGATGCTCCCGCTCTCCGACCAGCACCAGAGTATAGTCTTCCTGGCTGAGCAGACCGGCATATTCCTGGGCTTTTTTCACAAAGGGACAGGTGGCATCCACCACCTCGAAATGGTCGGCGCAGATTTTTTCCATCTCCTCGGCGGTCACGCCGTGGGAACGGATGATGACCGCTCCCTCCTGAATATCCTCGACTCGCCGCACCACCTCAACCCCGTGTTCCTCCAGGCGCTTGACCAGCTGCGGCGAATGGATGATGGGCCCCAGGGAACAGATTTTCCGATGGCCCTGTTCCGTGGCCGCGAACGCCAGCTTGGTGGCACGCTTGACCCCGAAACAGAAACCGGCACTCTCCCCCACTATGATTTTCATGGACCACTCACCGCGCCGGCAGTGCTGCATCCGAACTGGCGGCGCCGCTCTTGCACCAGCTTCAGCATCTGCTCCAGCACTTCCTCAATGGACAGCTCAGTGGAATCGATCACCAGGGCATCTGCGGCCTGAGCCAGCGGGGCGTGTTCCCGACCGCTGTCATTGGCATCCCGCGCCTCGATTTCGGCGATGGTCTGCTGCAGATCCACCTCCACCCCCTTGGCTTTGAGTTCCTCGTAACGGCGTCGGCCCCGTTCAGCAGCGGAGGCCATGAGAAAAAACTTCACTTCGGCCCGGGGAAACACCACGGTACCGATATCCCGCCCTTCCAGCACCACTCCACCCTGCGCCCCAAGCTTGCGCTGCAGCTCACTCATGGCCCGACGCACCTCGACACAGGCGGACACTCGCCCCAGCCGCCTGCCGTACGAACTTAATATCGATAACGCGGGCCAGCCGACCCAGGGCGGCGGCATCCTCCACATCGACTCCCCGGCGGGAGGCCGCCAGCGCCACGGTACGATACAGGGCTCCGGTATCAAGATGGATATAACCCAGGTTCTGAGCCAAGCGCCGACTGAGGGTGCTTTTGCCGGCGCCGGAGGGACCATCGATAGCCACGATCAGTTCACGACTCAAGACAAACCTCGCAGGATCAGGGCCGCACCTGATCGAGTAGCGACCAGAAAGTGGGAAAAGAAGTGGCGGTACAGGCCGTATCCCCGATGGTGACCTCGCTTCGGGCGCGCAGGGCGGCAATGGCCATGCTCATGGCGATACGGTGGTCGCCGTGGGATTCGACCCGGCCGCCGGCCAGGCTCTCCACCCCCTGAATCTCCATCCCATCCTCCCGGGCCTCAACCTTGGCCCCCAGGGCACCGAGCTCACTGACCATGGCGGCAATGCGGTCGGTCTCCTTGACCCGCAGCTCGCGGGCGTCGCGGATGGTGGTGGTACCTTGGGCAAAGCTGGCGGCCACACTGATGACCGGAAATTCGTCAATGGCCCGGGGGACCAGCCCCCCACCGATTTCGATCCCGCGCAGGTCACTATGGCGCACCAGCAGATCGGCCACCGGCTCGCCGGAGAGTTCCCGCTGATTGAGCAGCTCGATGGACCCGCCCATCTGCTGCAGAATATCGATCACCCCGCTACGGGTCGGGTTGACCCCGACGTTGCGGATCAGCAGTTCAGCACCGGGCACGATGAGGGCAGCCACCAGAAAGAAAGCCGCCGAGGAGATATCTCCCGGCACAAACACCTCCCGTCCTTCCAGAACCGGCTGGGCCGCCACCGACACCCCCCCGTCAAAGGGGCGAACATCGGCGCCGAAATAGCGCAGCATGCGTTCACTGTGGTCCCGGGAGAGATGGGGTTCCCGCACCGTGGTCAGACCGTCGGCGTAGAGCCCGGCCAGCAGCACGGCCGACTTGACCTGGGCGCTGGCAATGGGCGAATCATATTCGGTGCTGTTAAGTCGGCCACCGGCAATGGCCAACGGCGCCAGCTCACCACCGCCGCGTCCCCAGATCCGCGCCCCCATGCCGCTCAAGGGCTTGAGCACCCGCTTCATCGGCCGCTTGCGCAGGTAGCGGTCGCCGGTCAGCACGGAAAAGAAGCTCTGCCCGGACAGCAGACCCGTCATCAGGCGGATGGTCGTACCCGAGTTGCCGCAATCGATGACGTCCCCCGGTTCGGTCAGGCCGTGCAAACCCTTCCCTTCGATGCGCAGATCACCGTCGGCCAACTCCTCGATCTGGATGCCCATACTGCGGAAGGCATTGAGGGTGGCGTGGTTATCCTCCCCGTGCAGAAAGCCATGGACCAGGGAGGTGCCCTTCGCCAATGAACCGAGCATGATGGAGCGATGGGAAATGGATTTGTCGCCGGGCACGCTAATTTCACCCCGTAAAGCTGCCGCCGGTCCGATGGTTCTGGTTTCGCTCATAGTTTCCTCTAAGATTTTTTCACAATGCCGTCGCGCAGCTCTTTCGAGCGCAGGAAAAATTCGTACAGCTTCTCCCCTTCACCGTTGCGCACGTCCTCTTTCAACTCGGCGAAAAAGGCCTCGCAGCGTTCCATCATTTCCAGCAGCGCTTCCCGGTTACTCAGGGCGATATCCCGCCACATGGTCGGATCGGAGGAGGCGATGCGGGTAAAATCCCGGAAGCCCCCGGCCGAATACTCGAGAATGTTCTCCTCGTAACGATCGTAGGAACCGACGGCGTTGACCAGGGAATAGGCCACCATATGGGGCAGATGACTGATGGCGGCCAGAATGCGGTCGTGCTTTTCCACCGCCATGGTCACCACCTCGCTGCCGGCGATTTCCCAGACCTGTCGCACCAGGGCCAGGGCGGCCGGATCGGTCCGTTCGGTGGGGGTGAGAATACAGCGCCGGCCCCGGTAAAGGGTGGCAAAAGCCGCTTCCGCCCCGCTGTTCTCGGTACCGGCAATGGGATGACCGGGGACGAAATGAATCCCGGGGGGCAGCAGCGGTTCGATAGCGCGGGTGACCGATTCCTTGACGCTGCCGCCATCGGTGAGAATGGCTCCCGGTTTCATATGGGCGGCGGCGGTGGCCGCCACCTGGCCCAGGCTCATGACCGGGGTGGCGAGAAACACCAGATCGGCCCCCTTAACCCCTTCGGCCAGGTCCCGGGTATAGGAATCAATCACCCCCAGCTCCAGGGCCTTTTCCAGATTGGGCAGGCCGCGCCCCACCCCGACCACTTCACCGACGGCGCCGGCCGCCTTGAGGGCCAGGGCCAGGGAACCACCGATAAGGCCGACACCGACGACCGTTAAACGAGGTACCAGAAAATCACTCATCTTTTTCTTGTCTTTCCTTGTCCGAATGCACAGAAACCGATGTTTTCTCAGCGGGCGCGCGGATAAGAACCGAGCACCTTCAGGAACTGACAATAGTTACGCAGTTCTTCCACCGCTCCGGCCACCGGTTCTTCCGCCATGTGCCCCTCGATATCGAGGAAAAAGACATACTCCCAGGCCTTTTTCTTCATGGGACGACTCTCGATTTTGGACAGGTTGATGGAGCGTTTGCTGAACGGCTCCAGCATGCGATGGAGGATCCCGGGCTGGTCCTTGATGCTGAACATCAGCGAGGTCTTGTCCCGCCCGCTACGGGCCGGGGCTTTCCGACCGATGACCAGAAAACGGGTAAAATTGTTGGGATTATCCTCAATCCGGGCCTTGACCACCTGCAGGTCATAGAGGGAGGCCGCCATCTCACTGGCGATGGCGGCGGCGCTGTCATCCTCCAGCACCATCTGGGCCGCCAGGGCGGTGCTGCCGACATCGACCAGGGGCACGTCGGGCAGGTTTTCCGCCAGCCATCGGCGGCACTGGGCCAGGGGCTGGGGATGGGAAATCACCTTTTTGATATCCTCCATCCGCCCCTTGCGCGACAGCAGAAAATGGGAGATGCTGAGCAGGATCTCGGCATTGATCTGCAGGTCCGATTCCATGAACATATCGAGGGTGTGCGAGACCACCCCCTCGGTGGAATTTTCCACCGGCACCACGCCGTAGGGCACCCGGCCCCGCTCCACTTCCTCAAACACCGCCGGAATACTCTTCTGCGACACCACCTGGGCGGACAGGCCGAACTGCTGCATGGCGGCGGCGTGGGTGAAGGTTCCCTGCGGTCCGAGGAAGGCTATCTTCATCGGCTCTTCGAGGGAAAGGGAGGCGGAAATGATCTCACGAAAGACTTTACGGATGGCCTCGGAGGGAAAGGGTCCCGGATTGTTCGCAGTCAGCCGCTCGTAAATGGCCCGTTCCCGGCTCGGCACATAGAATTCCTTGCTCTTGTTGGCTTTGGCCTTGCCGACTTCGATCACCACC
>JARRKW010000248.1:0-6022 GCA_037387645.1 Desulfuromonadaceae bacterium | reverse complement strand
CTCTATGTCTATCCCGACGGCGTCGCTTCTTTGGGAATTTTCGTTCCTTCCTGGCTGAAAAGTCCGGTGCGAACCAGCTACCGTTATCTGCAGCACTGGATGCAGCATCCGGCCCTGTGGAAACATCTGGAAGGGGGTACCCTGCGTTCCTGGGGGGCCAAAAGTCTGCAGGAATCCGGCAAGCGGGGAGAACCCTTCCTGGTGGGCGACGGTTATGCCCGCATCGGCGAGGGGTCGGGCAGTACCAACATGCTGACCGGGTCCGGGGTGGACGAAGCCTGGGCCACCGGCGTCCAACTGGCCGAGGGCGTCATCGAGCTGGCGCAGGCCAAACAGCCCTTTACCCGGGAAAACCTGGAAAAAACCTATGTGCGACGACGGCGTTGCAGTGACCTGGAAACTGAGACTCAAAGAGCGCAAAAAGCCCGGGATGGCTTTCAAAAAGGGGTTCTCCAGGGCATGCTCGGCATGGGGATGACCGGTTTGACGCAGGGTCGCCTCAATCTGCCGGCCGTGATCCGGCGCCCCTATGAGGGGCTGCCTTCCCTGGAAGCCTACTGTCGGGGACGGATTGCTCCGCAGGAGTTGGCCACGGTGAAGGAAGAGGCCCGCACCCGGGGGACCGCCCTGGCCGATGCCGTTATGGATCGGCTCGGCTGGCCGAAGGTTCCTCTGGACGGTAAATTGCTCATCTCCCACCAGGATGCCCTGCTGGTAGGTGGCAAGGTGCAGGCTCCCCCCGGTTATGCCGACCATGTGCTGTTCAAGGATGCCGATCTCTGTCGCCACTGCCACCCGCAGCTCTGTGTCGAAATGTGTTCGGGACAGGCCATCGCCGCCCGGGAAGGGGGTGGCGTGCCGGTACTGGATCGGGAAAAGTGTATCCATTGCGGGGCCTGTCTGTGGAGTTGCAGTCGCCCGCTGAAGGACAATCCGGAACGGTGCAATATCGATTTCCGGGCCGGCGCCGGCGGTTTGCATTCGGCGGAAAACTGATCCCCGATCGGGGTGTTCAAAGGAGGAGGTTCAGTACATGAGTACAGGGTTTCATATTGTGGTCTGCGGGAGCCTGGTTCCCGATCCGTTACAGACGCTGACGCCCGTGGTCGGACCGACCGGTCCGGGGCTGAAAAATGAACTGATGTTGCCGACCATTCTCGATCCCTGGGCCGGTCACGCCCTGTTCGAGGCGGCTCATCTGGCCAAAAAGCATGCGGACAGCAAGGTCTGGCTGGTCAGTCTGGGCAACAAGGCCAAATTGCAGCAGCTGATGATGACCATCGCCCAGAAGGTGCCTTTCGAACTGGTGCCCCTGGATGGTCCGGCCGGTGGTTTTACCGATCCGTTTGAAGTGGCCGAGGCCTTGGCTGGCGCCATCGAAAAGATCGCCGGGCTGGATCGTTCCCGCATGCTGCTCTTCGGTGGTTGCGGCTCGGCGGTGCGCGATGCCGGCGTAACCATGTCCATGGTGGCCGAACGTCTGGGCCTGACCGATCAGTTCCTGGCCGTCGACCAGATCGATATTCAGGCAGATGGTTCCTTCAAGGTGCTGGAACGCATCGAAGGGGGACAATATCAGCAGTCCCATTGTGCCGGCGCTCCGGCCATGCTGGCCTGGGCCACCGGGAACCTGCCCGAGCCGCCCAACAATCCTCAGGTCGGCATGGCCAATATGCGCGCCATCATGCCCGCGCTGCAAAAAGCCCAGGCGGTATCGTTGAAGGGGGATGATCTCACGTTCGCCCAGGTCGAACTGCCGGCCCAGCGGCGGGAAACGCGGGTGGTCAAGGACATGCCGGTCGAGGATATCGCCAGGGAAATCGTGGCCTGGCTGGCGGAATAACGTTACCCACCGTAGCTGTTTCAGGGAGATATACCAATGGAAAAAATTCTATTTCTGGCTCATACCCAGGCGGACGGCAGCCTGCCGAAGGCGGCCCATGAGACCTTGACGGCGGCTCTGGAGCTGGCGCAGCAACTACAGGCCCCGTTGACCGTGGGACTGTTCGGCGCTGCGGTGCAGAGCGCGGCCGATACCCTGGCCGGAACCGGCGCGAGCCGTTTTCTAGCGGTACAGGGAGAGGATTTTGGTCCGTCCCGCTATGCCACCGATGCCGCTGCGGTAGAGGCTCTGGTTCGCGCATCAGAGGCCAGTCTGATTCTGGCTCCGACCAGCTCGCGCTTCTCCCGGGTGTTGCCGGGGGTGGCGCAGCGCCTGAACGGTCGTATCGAGACCCATATCAGCGCCATGGAAGGCTCTGCCGACGGCTTGCAGGTGCAGCGCTGGTATTATCGCCAACGCATGAAGGCCACCCTGTCCCGACAACAGCGTCCCTGGCTGCTGCTCGTCGATGCCGGGATCTATCCCGCCTGGCAGGGCGCTGCGGGAAGCGCGCAACTGGAAGAGATTGCGGTGTCCCTGGACGAGGCCTGCCGACGGACCCAGGTGATCGGGACCCAGAGCCCCGCCAGTCAGACCCAGACCATCCGTCCCGATGCCAAGCTGCTGTTCGTGGCCGGGGCCGGCTGGTGCAAAAAACAGACGGATGGCCAGGTGCATGTGTCCGAGGCGGAAAAGCTGATTCTTGGCTTCATTGACAAGAGCAAGGCCTCTCTGGGCAGCAGCAAATCGCTGGTGGATCAGAGCAGTGAAGGGGCGGCCGTCCTTTCCTTCATGACCCATCTCAACCAGATCGGTCAGACCGGTTCAACGCCGCGTCATGCCAAGGGGTTATCCACCTGCTGCCATGGGGAAGAGCCGCACGCCGTCGGTTGGCGTTTCATCAACGAGCGGCGGGCCATCAACCTGGATCCCAACTGCGGATGGGCGCAAGGGAAGGCCGATGTGCTGTATGTGGCCGACGCCTTCGCGGTTATGACCAAGGTTAACGAACTGCTGTAACAAGAGGAATCGTTTCCGCTGTGGGCGGATAACTGGCAGGTCCGAACTCGACCCCGTCATGCGTTTGCAGACGGGGTCGAGTTTTATCTGCGGTTGGTATGTCGGTGATCCTTATTGGATGTTTTCGGCGGCGCTGGCTGCGCTTGGGCAAAATATCCGGGTTTAAAATTTGAAAAAACCAATCAAGATCTGTATGCTGGACGCAACCGTGTGATTTCAACTTTTCATTGGGAGGGCAGCATGACGGAATATCGGAAGATTATTGACTTCATCGATGAACATTTGAAAAAGAACCAGCTCGACGGGGTGCCGGTAACCGAGGCCAGCCGGTTGCTGGATCAGGCCGGTTTGCTGGCCGATGATGCCGGCCGGCCCGGGGATCCCCTGCGGAAACTGCTGCGTATCCCCCACGCCCGGAAGGTGCAGAACAAGTGGTTTATTCCCCTTTCGGGGCGGGATCCGGACCCGGTTGTCATGGCGAAGCCTGTCGAATCTGCGAAGCCTGTCGAATCTGCGAAGCCTGTCGAATCTGCGAAGCCTGTCGAATCTGCGAAGCCTGCTCAACCTGCGAAGGTTGCAGAACCCCCGTCGCGCCTGAATATTCTGCTGCGTTTTTGCTATACTCTGCTATTCCTGCTGGTTTATGCCCTGATTCAATTACTGGTACTGGTCACGGTGCTGGGCGATTATGTCTACCTGTTGATCAATGCCAAACCCAGCGAAACGTTACGGACTTTGGGCGCCAAGCTTTCCGATTATAGCTATGTCTTGCTGCGTTATTTGACCCTGAACGGCAATGAGAAACCGTTACCCTTTTCCGGGTCGAAGATCCCGTTGCCGCCCGCTGAAACGGAAGTCCGGTTTGATTAGTCGTCCTGACAGGCGGTAGAGAAACAGCCTGTGGCGTCCAGGGATGGACTATTTCCACAACCGGTTACGGCTGTTTCTTGATTTGGTTGGGATGCGGATGCGATACGGAGCTGGAAAAAGGCAAAGAAAAGCGGGGTGAGAGGCGCCGTTGGGCTCAGGCGTACCAACTGAGGCTATGGACGGTTGCGGTGGAGCTGAAATCGGCATTGGCATCGGGCGATTCTTCCTCAGCCGTCGTGGCGTTTTCATCTTCGCCGCTTTCGGTCCCTTCTTCGGTTTCAGCTGTTAGAATTTCCGTCTGGGCGCGTACCGCCATTTGGGTGGCGACAGCCGCCACCTTCTGATCTTGGGCCGAGGGATCGAGAGGCGCCAGGGCGGCGGCTCGAACGATTTGGGCCTTATTCAGGGTGGCAACCGGATCGCCGGGTATTTCCGAAACGTCGATGGGGACTTCCCCGGCGACGGCGTACCGATTTCCATCGGGACCGAGCCGATAGGTGTAGCTGGGGCTGCCGGCGTACTGACCACCTACGGCGGCATGGGCGGCTTCGTGGTTATGCACTTTGCGATCGCTTGCCTTCAGGGACATGATCAGACGGGCTTCGCGACTCAGGGTGACTTTGTCCTGTTGTTCGTTGGTAGCAGAGGAGTCTTTGGCGGGAGTTGCCCGTTCCGGGGTTGATCCGGAAGTATTTTCCTGAACGGGATTTTTCTCTTCGCCGGCGTATTGCCCGAGAGGGATTGTTCGGTTGATGGCAGGTGTTTGCGATACTTCGGCCATATGGCACCTATTAGGCACAAGCTAAACAGGGTGCTGTATTTTCGCTTTTTCTCTTTTTCTAATATATAATCATTTATTGATACTAATATATAATCATTTATTGATATTTTTCAAGGGTTTTGGGCGGGTTTTTGTCGGTTGTGGTCTTTTTTCTTTTATTTTGGCAGGGTTTTGGGTTAAACATGTAACCAAGGGAGCAGCGGTCGCATCTTCATTTTGCCAGAGGTGATCATGTCGGAGGATATTTATAAGATTGTTGATGAAATGTTCAATCTGCCTCCCATGCCTAGCGTGGCGGAAAAAGTTTTGGAGATGTTACGTTCCCCTGACTATTCGGCCAAGTCCCTGGCCGATCTGATCGCCTGCGATCCGGTTTTGGCCGGACGTCTGTTAGGAATGGCCAACTCCGCCTTCTATGGGGTGCGTCGCGAGGTGAAAACCCTCCCGCGCGCCGTGGTTATTCTGGGGGAAAATGCCCTGAAAAGTATGGTCATGACGGCCAGTCTCAAATCGCTGAATATGGTTCCCGGTCCGCTGCAGCGGCGGTTGTGGGAAGACTCCATCGGCTGCGCCCTGGGGGCGCAGATGGTCGCGCGCATCTATCATTCCTGTTTGCCTGAGGAGGCTTTTCTGGGCGGGCTTTTTCGTCATATCGGGAAAATGGTCATGTACCGTTATAATCCAGCTCGTTATGAGGAGCTGGTGGCTGCCGTCGATGCCGGCGGCGTTTCGCAGGATTACCTGGAAAAAGAAAAATTCAATTTCCCCCACGCCCTGATCGGGGCTGCGGTGCTGACCAAGTGGAATTTCAACCGGGTCATGATTCAGGCGAATCTGCATCATGACCGTCTGGATCTCTCCTCTGAGATCTATCCGGCGGCCTACCGGCTGGGAGCGACCATAAATCTGGCCAGCAATCTATGTCGGTTTCTGGGGATCGGTTGTGCCGTGCCCAGGACGAATCTGGATCTGTCCAAAGTTCCCGGCGCGCTGGCTTTGGAGGTAAGCGAGTTTCAAATGGCGGCTCTGCTGCAAGAGTTGCAAGAAACCTTTGCTGAAAATTCCGGGCACTTTAATTGAAGGGGGCAGCCTCGGACCATTTTCAAGCCCCCAGCAGGTCAGGGAAAAATATCCTACAAAAGCCCGGAACCGGGCAATTCTGAGCGATAGGGCCTCTATCGAACGTTGGTTGGTTGAGGGTGATGGTCACAAAGTCCACATCTGTTGGTTGTCGTAGTTGGCCATGGCTGGACGTTTTTAATTTCCTGTTGCATATTCACTTTTAGTCTCTGTTTGGTGCCTTTGCTGTGTGGTTGTTTCGACTTTGCGGTCGTGGTTACGATCGCCCGGGCGAAAATTGTTGTGCCGGGGGGTGGGGTTTGGTTTTGCCCTGTTGGGTTCTGGTACTGTCAGCTGGACCGGGTGCTGATCCGGGTCATAAATTATGGGGCCGGAAGGAACAGCGTGGC
>JARRKW010000247.1:0-5725 GCA_037387645.1 Desulfuromonadaceae bacterium | reverse complement strand
GCAACTGGCGACCCTGTATTTTGGCCAACTGCTGCACGAACCGCCCGATCTGAAGTTCTTCCTCAAGCTGGCCAGGGAATGCGGTTTCGAGGAAGAGGCCTATCTGGCTGCAATCCGCAGGGTGCCGGTTATTCCCGAGGAGCGGATCGAGTCGATTATGACCTTTTACGTGGAGCTGGCCCAGATGCTGGCCCGCAGTGGTCTGGATCGCCTGCGGCAGCGGGAGGCCGAACAGCGCCTGACCGAACTCAATCGGGAGCTGGTTCAGCGCGTTGAGGAGCGTACCGCCGAACTGGCCCTGAAAAACCAGCACCTGAACCTGGAGGTCGAAGAGCGGAAACGGACCGAAGACGCCTTGCGCGGCAGCCAGACCCGGCTGCAGGTTATCCTCGATTCCTTTCCGGTCGGCATCGGCTGGGCCGACGCCGACGGTAAGGTCCGGTATGTCAACCGGAAATTCACCGAGCTGTTCGGTTACGCTCTGGAAGATATCCCGACCATCGCCGACTGGTGTCGGCTTGCCTATCCGGATGCCGTTTCCCAGAAGAATGGGGCGGTGAGCTGGACCTGCGAGGCCGAAGCCGCCAGGGCTGCCGGTCGGGAAGATTTTTTGCTGGAGATGTCGGTGGTCTGCAAAGATGCCGGTAGCCGGCATGTATTAATCGGGGAGTCCCGGGTTGGCGACCAGCAGTTGGCTAACTTCAGCGACATCAGCGACCGCTGGCGGGCCGAGCAGCGTAATCGGGCGCGCAACGCCACCCTGGAAAGGATCGCCCGGGGGGCGGCGTTGCCGCAGGTTCTGAATGCCATCGCCCGGGAAATAGAGGCCGAAAACGACCGGGCGCTCTGCTCCATTCTGCTGCTGGATGCCGGCGGGGAGCATCTGCGGATCGGCGCGGCCCCCAGCCTTCCCGATTTCTTCAACGCGGCGATGGACGGCCTGGCAGTCGGAGAAGGCGTCGGGGCCTGCGGTACGGCCGCGGCGGCGAAAAAACGGCTGGTCGTCGAAGATATCCAAAACCATCCCGTCTGGGAGACGTTCAGGGATTTGGCCGACCGGGCCGGATTGGCGGCCTGCTGGTCGGAGCCGATTTTCTCTTCCCTGGGGCGAATGCTCGGTCTCTTCGCCATCTATCACCCTGAGCCCCGCGTTCCCGACGCCGCCGCCCTTGAGCTGATCGGCTGGGCCGCCAACCTGGCCGGTATTGCCATTGAGTGTACTCGGGCCAACGAAGAACTGGAGCACCGGGCGCATACCGACTTTCTCACCCAGCTGGCCAACCGGCGCTATTTTCTCGAACTGGCGGAAAACGAGTTGCGGCGTGCCCTGCGTTTTCGCAAGGAGGTGGCCCTGCGCATGTTGGACATCGATCATTTCAAGCCGATCAATGACAGCTATGGTCATAAGATCTGCGATCTGGTGCTGCACACCGTCGCCAAAACGTTGCGACAAACCCTGCGGCGGATCGATGTCGTTGGCCGTTTTGGAGGGGAGGAGTTTGCCGTGGTTCTTCCCGAAACCGGCGGCCAGGCGGCCCTGGAAACGGCCGAGCGCTTGCGTTTGGCCATTGCGGCTGCCGAAACCACGCTGGAAGACGAGGGGGCGCTGCGGGTCAGCGTTTCCATTGGGGGCGCGGTCTTTTCCGAGGGGGCCAATGATGTGGAGACCCTGTTGAAGCGGGCCGACGAGGCGTTGTATGTCGCGAAAAGGGGAGGGCGCAACCAGGTGCGGATGGCGGAGCCGAGCCCGGGTTTGGGAGAATCGGAGGTGGCGGCGGATTTCGTGAAATGGACCTGGCATACGGCCTACGAATCGGGACACGCGTTGATCGACACGCAGCATCGGATGCTGTTCCGCCATGTCGATGATCTGTTTGTCGCCGTGCTTTCGAATCATTCGAAGGAACGGGTGCGATGGGTGATCAAGGAGATGCTGGCCGATGTCGGCCAGCATTTTGCGAGCGAGGAAGTCGTTATGGCCGAAAGCGGTTTTCCCGGGGTGTCCGAACACGCCGAGAATCATCGACAACTACTTGAAAAGGCTCAAGAATTGGTGCAGCTGTTTGATGCGGACAACCTCGGGGTCGGTGAGCTGTTCCAATTCCTGGCCCATGAACTGATCGCCGGCCACATGTTGCGTGAGGACCGGAAATTTTTCCCCTTTCTGCCTCCCGGCGCCACGACCGCGAAACCGGTTTTCTCTGCGTAGCGGGTTGGGGCAGCCGGGCGAAGATTGGACTCAACAGACGGGAATCCTGTTCCAACGTGCCTGCTTGTAAGTCCGGGACGATTGCTTTATTGTCGCCGCCGGCGCAAAGGCGCCGGAAGGAACGGAGCCGTAAAGCGTTGGCGCGGCGGGCGGCGGGAAATTCCGGGATAAACCAGATTAAGCTATTGCAGCCGGCGGTCGATTGGCTTATAAACATTTAATGGGTTTACTAGGCTATTCAGTTTCAGTCGGCGGATCAGGCCGGCGCATGACGAGGGATATTCAATGAAGATTGCGGAATTCTGCGTGGAGTTTGCTGCCCAGATCGGCAAGCTCCAGACCGAGGAGGAACGGTTGAGCTACGTGGCCAAAACCCTGGTGCGGGTGTTCAAGCTCGCGGCCGATGAGGTGGCCATATTCGCTTTTGATGCAAAGACCGAAATGGTGTCTTTTATCTGGCCGACCTATCTGCGCCAGACCGGCGCCATTCCCCTGTCCTCGAAAAGTTCGTTGGTGGTGCGGACGGTGAAGAACCGGCGTGGTTATATGGACAACCAGTTTTTTCATTCGGCCCACACCTTCATTTTCGAGGCGGTTGCCGATCCACAGACCAGTGGAGGCAAACCCAAGCCGATCCAGAAGGTCCTCAGCGTCCCCATGCTGGTGGATGACGCCATCAAAGGGGCCATTCAACTGTCCCGCAAAGGACCGTCGTCCCAGGAGGCCGGGTCGGACTTTACCCAGCCCGAACTCGATTCCCTGCAGCAGCTGGCGAACGTGGTTGGCCGCCATTTGTAGGTTGGAGGGTGCCCATAAATGTCAATGCGAAGTAAAAAGCCCCGTCCTTTGGGCGGGGTTTTCTACTTTCGGCATCGGCATTGCCCCGGCGAGTTTACTCTGCTGGTGGAGTTTCAGTTCACCGGCCAACGCCGGTGACAACACAATTCATGGGGGGAGTTATCTCTGGATCGGAGGGGAGGGGTCCCAGACGTATTCGGGTTTGAGAATCGGGGCAAAACTTCCCTCGATATCGTTGGGCAGCGGGAAGGTGACAGTTTCCAGGATTCCGAAACCGGCGCGCATGGTAGGAGGCGTTTTCCACATAGGCTTCCGGAGCAACCGCCTCGGCGATGTATTCCTTGTCGGAGGCTGCGGTGGATGCCTGCGGGATTGCCATCAGGGTCAGCAGAAAGAAAGATCCAATCAACAGTCGATTCATCGTGGGGCTCCCCGGGAGGGTAAAGGGTTCTGCGCTGTCGTGCTTCCATAATTGCAATATAACAATCCGGGGGTGGGTTTGCAACTTGGGCGGGAGGTTGTGCCGGTAGCGTGGCAGGTTGCCTCCGAATACTGGCGATAAACACCTGATAACGAGAAATGTGGCGGCTTAAATTCTATTTTTTCAGTCAGCTTTTTTGCCTGGCAGCGATTCTCATCCTTGGCCGGCCACTCGGTGCCTGGACCCACAGCCAGAGGGATGAGGGCCCCCGGAACCAGGGAGAACTTTCCGGTACCGCATCAACCGTCGAAGCATCCCGTCCGGTCTTCATTTTTGGCCAGGACGCGATCCTGCTCCTTACCCGGGAACTCCAGCGCTACCGTGCCCTGGCCGCCGCCGGCGGCTGGCCGGAGATCCCGGCAGGCATGCTCCTGAAACGGGGCATACGCCATGGGGATGTTCCCGTCCTGCGGAGGCGGTTGGCCGTTGCAGAGGCTGCGCCCGGGGACCGCAATGATTCCGACCTGTTCGACGAAGAACTGGAGCGGGCCGGTATGGATTTTCAGGCGCGCCATGGCCTGCAAACGGACGGGGTGGTCGGCCCCCTGACGCGCATGGCCCTGAATGTGCCCCCCGGGGAGCGGGTTAACCAGATTCTGGTCAATCTGGAACGTCTGAGCTGGATTTCAGAAAATCTTGGCGAGCGTTACATTTATGTCAATATCGCCGCGTTCACTCTCGATGTCATAGAGCACAGGAAGAAAACACTTTCCATGAAAGTGGTAGTGGGTAAGCCCTATTGGAATACCCCCGTATTCAGCGCCCCAATGACCTATCTGATCATCAACCCCAGCTGGAACATTCCGGAGAGTATTATCGCTGAAGAAATTCTGCCGCGGCTGCAGGAAACCCCGGACTATCTGGCCAAGCAGAACATCCGGGTATTGTCCGGGGGGAGAGAAAACCCCACCGAGGTTGATCCGGCCACCGTAAATTGGCGGCACATGATTACGCCGCTGGAGTATCGTTTCCGGCAGGAGCCGGGCCCCCTGAATCCGATGGGCAGAATCAAATTCATGTTTCCCAACCGATACAATGTCTATCTGCACGATACCCCGGCAAAAGATCTTTTCAAGAAATGGGTTCGCGCCTTCAGCCATGGCTGTATCCGTATTGAAAAGCCCCTTGAGCTGGCGCAGTACCTGTTGCAGGACAGTCCCCCCTCCATCCGAGCGAAGGCGGAAAAGGCTCTGGTATCGGGAGAGCTCACCGTGGTTGATCTTGCGAGGCCCATAAAGGTTCACATCGTCTACCTGACCGCCTGGCCGGATGATACGGGCCGGGTGCAGTTTCGCGGGGATATCTATGGAAGGGATGCAAGCCTGCTCGAAACCCTCCGCCAGAAGGCATTGGTTTCCGGAAGCGAGGTTCCGACCGGCACCCATGTTACCCTTTCGCAATAAGCCGCCAGCCGAAAAAGTCTTTGCCAAACAAGACCTTTTGTTGATAGGGTGGCAAGAATGGTACGCTTTCTGCATTCAGTTGGGTGTTGCTTCAATTGTCACGAAAGGTATTCAAGGTATTCATGCAGGAAAAACAGATTGAAACAAGGGGCCAGGGACATCATTGCTTCTCGCGGAGAAGGTTTCTGGCCCAAGGGCTGCTGGTGGCCGCATCAGCTCTCATCGTTCCCCATAAACAGGTATTTGCCGCGACCCATTCCCTGCTGGCAGCCGAAAAAAGCCTGTCTTTCCATAATCTCCATACCGGCGAGGATTTGACCACCACTTTCTGGTGCCGGGGGAAATATCAGCCCGCGGCCTTGGAAGATATCAATTACATTCTCCGTGATCACCGTACCGGCGACATCAAAAAGATCGACACCGATCTGCTGGATTTGCTCCACACCCTTCATACCAAGGTCGGTGCCCGGGAGCCCTTTCATGTCATTTCCGGCTACCGTTCTCCCCAAACCAATGGCATGCTCGCCAAGACGGGCGGCGGCGTGGCCAAGAACAGCCAGCATGTCCTCGGCCGGGCGATTGATATCCGGCTGCCCGACTGTGAGCTCAACCACCTGCGCCTGGCGGCAGTGGATCTGCAGGGAGGCGGAGTCGGCTATTACCCGGACTCCGAATTCATTCATGTCGATGTCGGCCGGGTCCGTTTCTGGTGAGTTGTTTCCCTAGTGGCCCGTTCGGTTAATCGTGACGCATAATTCTGAGTCATTTTGGTTGCTGGCAAGGCGTGCCGATGCAGACCTAGCCAGCGTTAAGCCAAAGAGGCAGAACGCAGGC
>JARRKW010000246.1:0-4722 GCA_037387645.1 Desulfuromonadaceae bacterium | reverse complement strand
CTATTGAAATCAGTCGTACCAGAGCTATACCTATACCTAGAGGAACAAACCATGACCCTATTGAACATCCGTGAATTGCAGGTGCGCAAAGGGGGATACGAGGTGCTGCGGGGGCTGGATCTGACCCTGGAACAGGGGGAAATTCATGCCCTGATCGGCACCAACGGCACCGGCAAATCGACCCTGGCGGCGGCCATCATGGGCTGTAAAGGGGTGGAAATCAGCGGCGGGGCACTGGAATTCGACGGCACCTCCCTGCTGGGCCTCGATCTGACCGCCAGAGCCAAGCTGGGGATTTCCCTGGCCTGGCAGGAACCGGCCCGCTTCGAGGGCCTGAGCGTGGCCCATTACCTGACCCTGAAAAAGGGCCCCCGCTCGGCCGGACAGGCCCTGGAACTGGTCGGCCTGGAGCCGTCCAGTTACCTGAGCCGACAGGTCGATGCGTCCTTGAGTGGCGGCGAACGCAAACGCATCGAACTGGCCTCCCTGCTGACCCTGCCGCTACGCCTGGCTATCCTGGACGAACCCGATTCGGGCATCGACCTCCTCTCCACCCAGGGCATCATCAATGTGGTCAGGGACTTCCGCTTATCGGGAACGGCCGTGCTGCTCATCACCCATCGCAATGAGATTTCGCATCTGGCCGACCGCGCTTCGCAAATCTGTTTCGGCAAAATCATCTATTCCGGCGCCCCGGATGCCGTGGCGGAACATTATCTCGGCCGCCGTTGCCAACGCTGCAACGGCCAGGAGTGTGACCATGAATCAACCTGACGCGCTGCGCCATGTCTTCCAACGCTGTGGCGGCGATTCGAACATCCTGCAGAATCCCGCCGTCGCCCATCTGCTCATCGACGGTCATGAGGTGGTCGGCAGCCGTGCCCTGGGGGGCATGGAAATGGCCTCCCGGCCGGTGGCAGGTGGAATCAGGGTGAGTCTGCGGATACTGCGCGGCTATCGTTTTGCCGAACCGATGCATCTCTGTTTCGGCCTCCCCCGTCGACAAGGCCGCCAGAAGATCATCATGGATGTGCATCTGGAAGCCTTCAGTGAACTGCGCGTATTCGCCCATTGCCTCTTCCCCGAGGCCCTGGATATCCAGCACCGCATGCAGGCCCGGGTCATTCTGGAAGAACAGGCCGAACTCCACTATTACGAACGCCATGTCCATGGCCCCCAGGGCGGGGTGCTGGTGGTCCCCAAAGCCCGGGTACAGGTCGGCCCCGGCGGCAAATATTATGGCGATTTTGCCCTGACCTCCGGCCGGGTCGGCCAGCTGGATATCGACTATACTGTCGAAGCCGAGCGCGATGCCGTGGTCGAATTGACCAACCGCCTGTTCGGCCATGGCGACGATAGCATTCGCATCCGGGAAAACATTCTGCTCAATGGGGAAAACGCCCGCGGGCTGATCAAGGCCCGCATCGCCCTGGAAGATCGGGCCCAAGCCGAGGTCCGGGGAATAACGGAAGGACGTGCCGCCGGTGCCCGCGGCCACGTCGATTGCCTGGAACTGGTCAAGGATGCAGCCCGGGCCAGCGCGGTGCCGAAGGTGAAGGTCAGCCATCCCCTGGCCAAGGTCACCCATGAGGCGGCCATCGGCAGCGTCGATCAACGCCAGATGGAAACCCTCATGGCCCACGGTCTGAGTCCGGAGGAAGCCGTCGATATCATCGTCACGGGGATTCTGCAGTAACGGCCGACCTCACTGCTGCTTGCGGTAGGTGCCCACCAGCTCGGTCCGGGCCAGGATATGCCCTCGCATGGCCTGTTCCAGAGCCGCCTTGGTGACCGCTTCCGACAGATCATCGAGACGGATATCGAGGGCATAGAGCTTGAAAAAGTAGCGATGCCGTCCCACCGGCGGACAGGGGCCGCCGTAGGTCCGGCGCCGCCAGTCGTTGAGTCCGGTCCGGCTCCCGGCCGGCAGGTTTGTCGCCGCTCCGGCCAGGAGCCCGGCAAGCTCCGGCGGGATATTGTAGAGCACCCAGTGCACCCAGGTCATCCGCGGGTGCTCGGGATCGGGAGCATCGGGGTCATCGACGATGAGGGCCAGACTGCGGGTCCCGGCGGGAACGCCGGACCAGCTCAAGGGGGGCGACATATCCCGGCCTTCGCAGCTGTATTCCTCTGGAATCGCGCCCTGGTCAAGAAAAGCGTTCGAAGTGAGCGTTAATGCCATGGCTACCTCCGCAAACACCGTAGGACAGACCCCCAGGGAGAGCAGAAAAAACCCACAAAACAGCAAAAGACGCAGGGACATGGTAGCCTCATAAAAGGAAAGGGGTCTCGCTTTCAGCATAGCCGAAGCCAAAGACAGCGCAAGTCCGCCGCCCGCATTTTGCTCCCCAGCACCAAGGCTCAAACGGCCGACTCGAACCGGGATTTCAAAGGACGGGCGAAAGAAGATTCATGGCCAACCAACCGGGTTATCTGCAACTTCATGCCAGGGGGGAACTGACGCGGCGCATTTCCGCTGCCCAGAAACTTCTGCATGACTGCACCCTCTGTCCCCGGCACTGCCGGGTCAACCGTCTCGAAGGAGAACTGGGGGCCTGCCGTATCGGGGCCCTGGCGGTGGTCGCCAGCTACGGCCCCCATTTCGGCGAGGAACGGCCCCTGGTCGGCCGCCAGGGGAGCGGCACCCTCTTTCTGGCCGGCTGCCATCTGCACTGCGTTTTCTGTCAGAACGCGGACATCAGTCAGCTCGGGGAGGGAAAGGAAGTCTCCCGGGAGGATTTGGCCGCCATGATGGTCGAACTCTGGCGCTCGGGCTGCCACAACCTCAATTTCGTCACCCCCAGCCACCAACTCCCGCAGATCCTGGCGGCCCTGCCCCGGGCCATCGAGCAGGGGCTGAACATTCCCCTGGTCTACAACTGCGGCGGCTACGAGGAAGTGAGCAGTCTGAAGCTGCTCGACGGCATCTTCGACCTCTACCTGCCCGACTTCAAATACGGCGACAACGCCGTGGCCCAGAAGCTCTCCGGGGTGCCCCATTATGTCGAAACCACGCAGGCGGCGCTGCGGGAAATGCACCGGCAGGTGGGAAATCTTCGCCTCAATGCCCGGGGAATCGCCCAACGCGGTCTGCTGGTGCGGCACCTGGTGCTCCCCAACGACTTGGCCGGCACCCGTCAGGTCCTGCAGTTCATCGCCCGCGAGCTCTCCCCCGCCACCTATGTCAACCTGATGGACCAGTATCGATGGGGTTTAGCTGGCAAGCCTCCCCGCGACATCGTACTTTTTACCCAAGGGATCACAACACGCAATTCCCAAGCCCAATCACATCAGCGCTTTTCTTCCCTCCCATTTCCCCACACCCCTCCCGGTCGAAGGCAAGAAACTTGACACACCCCACCGGAATGGTACTATAAACGTAACAAATGTTACAAGAGTGCTCGATCCTGGAAAAGGAGGCCGATAATGCCTCAGGTTGCGCAAGAGCAAATCGCTTTAGATCCGCACAGCATTGAATACCGCACCCGTCTGGCCAAGATGGTCATGAAGCTGTTCGAGCTGTGGCAGTTGAACAACGAAGATCAGGCCGCCCTGTTGGGGTTATCGACCAAAGGCCGCACCTCCCTGAGCCGCTATCGCGCCGGCAAACCGCTGGCCGACAACCAGGATCTGCTGGACCGGGTCGGTCACCTGCTGGGGATTCATAAGTCCCTGCGGTTGATCTTCCCCCACAACCCGGATTTGGCTTACCGCTGGATCTCCATGCCGAACCAGCGCTTCGACCACAAATCCCCCCTCGACCTTATGAAAGAACGCCGCTTCGAAGGGCTGTTGGCCATTCGTCGCTATCTTGACTTCGAACGCGGCCGCTGACATGTTTCAACAGCTGCTGACAGCCATTAACGACTATTCCGCCGATCTCTATCGAAATATCAAGACGGCGCGGGTATCCATCGATTGTTTTGCTGATCTTGGAGATGGGGCGTTTGATACTCAGGTGGCCGTGCAGGCGGAAATGGCGGGGCATGAGGACTCCCATGCCGCGACCCTCACCCGCCCCTTCGATTACGGCACTGTCATCGCCTATTCTTTCGATGCCAGGCACTGGCAGGCCAGCCGGTTCAGTGATGGAGCATCCTATGGGGTCTGGTACGGTGCGGAAACCCTGGAGACGACTATCCATGAGACCGCCTACCACTGGCGGCAGTTTGTGCGCGATGCCTTCGGGAACGCGAATCATGAGATCGTCTCGGATCGGCGGGTGGTTCTGGCGCGCTGCCAGGGACTGCTGATCGATCTGGTGGGCAAGGAGGATGAGTTCCCCGCCCTGATCGACCCCAACGATTACGGTTTCACCCAGCAGGTTGGCAACTACCTGGTCCGGAACCGACAATCCGGACTGCTGGTGAAATCCGCGCGCTGTGAAGGTATCAATGCGGCCATTTTCCATAAGGAAATTTTGTCGAATCCAAGGGATTTCTGCTACTTGACCTATTTCTGGAACCCGGCTACGGGAAATGAGATCAGAGTCGAACGGGAACTGGGAACAACGCTAATGTCAATCAAATAACCCTTGCCGATCGAAAAGGCCTTTTTCGAAGCGAACTTACCCAACGAACCTCACTTCACCAGCCTCCCACCCCAGCAAGACCTCACTTCTCTATTGCTATATTCTAATAGATTTACTGACAGCAAAATCAGTATTTTCCTTAATTTAATTATTTTTTATTTATTAATATAATGCCAGCCAAATTATACTCT
>JARRKW010000245.1:0-3462 GCA_037387645.1 Desulfuromonadaceae bacterium | reverse complement strand
TGCCGCCGGAGGAGCTAGGAAAGCATTTCAATGTACCCTACGGCATGGCCAATTTCGCCCACGCACCAGGCGGAGAGATGCAGGCCGAGTGGGAAGGCGTGGAACGACAGACCTCCTGACGCGACGCGTTTTCGGGTCATCGATGAAGCCTGGCCCAGGGGGATGGCAATAATTGCCTTCCCCAACCCTTCTTTACAGGCCGGAGCGGGGTGCTACACTCCAAGTGAGGTGAACATTCTCTGCGAACCATAACTGGAAAGGAGGACGCCATGCCGTACGGAAAGGGCAGAACCTATAAAAAGGTTGAAGTCATCGGGGTTTCCGCCGGGGGAATCGAACAGGCCATTCAGCAGGCCGTAACCAAGGCGCAGCAGTCTCTGGATAAGCTTTCCTGGTTCGAGGTTCAGGAAATTCGCGGCCACATCGGCGATGACGGCAGGGTCAGCGAGTATCAGGTCATTATCAAGGTTGCCTTTGAATTGAAGTGAGGCAACGCCTCCACCGTTCGTTAGAAAAGCCCCGGATTGCCTGGCCGAGGGCTTTTCTTCTGGCGGTTCAGCAGGAGACGGCCCGGAAAATTCCCCATTCTGCCCAAGGGGAAAGAAATGCGGCCGCTGAAAGCGATGACTTCAGCGGCCCCAATAGATCCGAATTAGGAGAGAGGTCTTCATCAGTGGATCGCTATTCTCTTGCGCGCCCGCTGCGCTTCGGGAGCTTTGGGTAACCGCACTTTCAATACCCCTTTGTTGTAGGTGGCCTCGATCTGCTCTTCCACCACCTCTGTCGGCAGGGGGATGGCCCGGTAGAAGCTGCCGAAGCTGCTTTCCTTACGGTAGAAGTACTCACCCCTTTCTTCCTCTTCGGACTTTTTCTCCCCGCGAATCACCAGGGTATTGCCTTTCAGGGCGACTTCGAGGTCCTTGGCCTCCAAGCTGGGAATCTCCGCGGCAACCAGAATGTCCTGGTCGGTTTCCGAAACGTCCACGGCAGGGAGGAATTCACCCCCGGGTTCTCCTCCTGCGGCCAGTTCGTCCCAACCATGGCTGCGGGTGAAGCGGTCCAGAACCTGGTTCACTTCGCGCTGGAGGGTGTGAAAAGGGTTTTCTTCACTCTGTTTTGCCGTTTCTTTTCTTCTCCAGGGAATCAGTTCTCGAAGGGACATAGGATCACCTCCTTTGCTTGCTTTTTGTCCCCGCTTTGGCTGCAATCCTCGTTCCTGTTATTGGCGGATCTCAATCCGCCTCGGTTTGGCGGCCTCTGCTTTGGGCAGGGTCAGGGTCAATACCCCGTTTTTCAGCTCGGCCGTCGTCTTTGCGCTGTCGACCAGATCCGACAGCTGGAATTGCCGGTAATATCCGGCCAGAGAGAATTCCCGGAAAATTTTTTCCCCTTTGCCGGTTGGTTCGGCGGTCCCTTTGAGGGTCAGAATGCCTTTTTCCAGGTTGATGTCGAGTTGCTCTCGATCCACCCCGGGCATGTCCGCCACCAGAGTGAGAGCTTCTTCCGTTTCGAAAATATCCACCGCCGGGCGCAAATAATTTTTGTTGGCCCATAGTTCTTCTCGGCCGGTGGGAACGGTGTCCTTATGAACGGTCATATTTTTCTCTGCCATGGTTGTTGCCTCCTTTCGCGGTGCCACTCAGTTAATTTTGACAGCGATTTTTTTGGGCTTGGCCTCTTCCGCCTTGGGCAGAGTGACCGTCAGGATGCCGTTGTGGTATTCGGCATCGACCTTCGCCACATCCACCGGAGTCGGCAGCTCGATGGTTCGCAAAAATCGGTCGTTTCCCCGCTCCCGCCGGTGCCAGGTTCGGTGGTCGGTGCCATTCTCCTTGCGCTCCCCCGAGAGGGTCAGGGCGCCATGCAGAATGTTGAGGTCCAGGTCCTGGGGAGTGAGGCCGGGAACCAGGGCCTCGACGTAGAGATTGTGCTCGTCCTCGCTCAGATTGATGCGGGGGAAGTCTCCCGTGCCGAGCCCCGGAAAGAAGGTCGGCCGCTGAAATTGGCTCATGCCGAAACCCCGGAAGGCCTCATCGATTTCTCTGCGTAACGCATCCATTTCACGGAACAGATCCCAGTTTGCCATGATGCTTTCTCCTTTCCTCTGGTCCCGAAGGACGGTTTGAATGATCAGCTGCCGGGTGCTTTTTTCGTCCCGGCAATTTTTTCAATAACAGAAACCGTGCCCAAATTTGTGCTTTGGGAAAAGTTGGCAAAGCTATGTAAAAATAACTATTTATAGTTGTTGAGGTGTGGGTAAAGACGGTGGGGAATAGAAGCGGTGTCGCAGCGATTGTCGCAGCAGTGTCGCATGCGACGGTGGCTGTGACGTTGCAAAGGTTTGGAAGAGAGCAGGCGGAACTATTTAGAGTCCCGTGGAGGCGACCAGGCCTTAATTGCTTTGTGGGGTAATCAGTTCGACGGTAGGAAAATAGCTGCGATAGCGAGCACTGTCACGGGTTAATAGCTGCAGGCCGGTGACGGCTGCGTGCGCTCCGATGAAAAAATCAGGAAGAGGGGATTGCTTATTTCCTCGGCGTTTCCGGTACTGAAGGAATACTTTCCCGGCCAGGAACAAAGCATCACGGGGAATTTCCAGCCAGACGAAACCGCAGTCATTTAAAGCCTGGTCGAGAATTTCGATTCTTTCAAAGCCGATTGACAATTCCGCATAGATAATCGGATTGATATAGAGAGGGCCTTGCTGATCGCAGTAGCACAACATCTGTTCCGACCAGTCAGCCCAGTTTGGGTCGTCGGTCATCAGGTCGAGGATTACATTAGTATCGATCAGGACCCCTTCCATCATTCGCCCCGGGTCAGGGCCATGATTTCAGCGGTGCTCAAACCTTTCCGCGCCATCCCACGATATTTTCTGAACCGCGATTTTTCCGCCGAAACAGGCATCTTTTTTACCAGAACGACTTGATCCCCCTGTTCGATAAACTCCACTTCGGATTGCGGTTGAATACCAAGTTTCCGGCGGATATGGTTGGGAATGGTTACTTGCCCTTTTGATGTAACCCTCATGGTGGTCTCCGGTAATGGTGTTTTCGGAAAAACGCAGTAGCTCAGTAGTTATTATTGCATCAGTGGCCAAATATCGAAATGTGGGAGCGCTTAAGCCGCGATTTTAGTGCCAGAGAGCCCCCCCTTCCGGCAGGCTAATCTGCATGTTTATTCACCGACACAATTAAGTGTTGAGCTTCAGAAAAGTAAGGATTTTTTTGTATTACCTTAGCCTGAATCCGGGATGCTGTCAAATGGGATGACTTTGCCTTTTGCTGCCGTTTACCGATCGTGAACGACCACTACGGGTAGGTTGTGTTATCGCAAAGTGTTGCTTCCCATAGGTGACCAACGCCATTTTGGTAGCGGTAACAGATTAAACTTCTTGACAGTCTTGTACGGTAAGCCCATTCTAATGTGATCGTAATGAGCAACAATGCCCAGGTTTCATGA
>JARRKW010000244.1:0-5293 GCA_037387645.1 Desulfuromonadaceae bacterium | reverse complement strand
CCGATGCGCCGGTTTTTACTGATCAGGGGGACCATCAGCAATTCATCGCAACCAAGCAGCTGGATCTGGAGCGGATCGATCCCCGATTCCTGGTAGAGGTTTTTGATGTGCCGGGTTTTCTGTTCGTTGAGGGTGTTGATAAAGAGATGATCGTTGCGGATCATCGGCACCGAAAGAGCCGTCAGCAACTCCTGGAATTTGGCTTTCTCGGCGGCCATTTTCTGTTCCAGGAAGATCTGTCCCATGTCCTTGAGGGAGTAGTCATGGGTCTCGATTTCGTGCCAGATCTGACCGGCCTCCTCACGGTTGCGGGGGCCCACGGCCAGATGCCCCTTGAGGTTCTGCCGTTCCTTGTCCACCAGCAGCAGAATAGCCCGGTTGAGGCCGAAGCCCCAGCAGCAGAATAGCCCGGTTGAGGCCGAAGCCCTTGCCCGCGGTGATGGCGGTGAGGGCCATGGAAATCACTTCATCCATGGCCACGGAGGTCTGCAGGACCTGGCCGACCTCGTGCAGAAATTTGATTTCGCGACTGCGGGAATCGCTTTGCGCGATCAGGGTATGGGTTTCGGCCCGCAGGCTCAATACTTCTTCGATGGCGTAGGCGAAGAGGCCAGCGAGGCCGTCCTGTTCGCCGTCGAGTTGGCGCAGGGCATCGAGGAAATGGGAACATTCCAGGCAGCAGGTCAGAAACCTCTTTTTGTGCTTGTAATAACCCCCAAATTATAGCAATATCGACCGGTTTTGCAATGAAAGATTAGTCGTCGTCGGCATTTGCGGCAAAAGGCTCTGGGGTGGAGCAATAGGGGCTTGCCCTGTCGGCGCTGCCGATGGCATAGTGGCCACATGAATGAAAAACGCTATCGGGTTTTTTCCGAATACCTGAAAAAGAAATATGCCGGGCGGGTGCACAAGATTTCCATCGATGCTGGTTTCAGCTGTCCCAACCGGGGCGGTAACCGCAGTCGACCGGGCTGTCTGTTCTGTGATCCGGGCGGTTCCGGCGCGGTGGGCATTGAGCGTGACTTTTCGGTCCGGGAACAGATTGAACGGGGTCGGGAAGTCATGCTGCGCAAGTATAAGGCTAAAGCCTTTATTGCCTATTTTCAGCCCTTTTCCAATACCTTCGCTCCGGTGTCGCAACTTCGGCACTATTACGATCAGGCGCTGGCGACCTCCGATGTAGTCGGTCTGGCGGTCGGCACCCGTCCCGATTGCCTGCCGCCCGAAGTGCTGGATCTGCTTGCCGAATATCATCGGCGTACCGACTTCTGGTTGGAAATCGGCTTACAGAGCAGCCATGATGCGACCCTGGCTTTGCTGCGCCGCGGCCATGATTATGCCACCTTTCTGCGGGCGTATGCGGGCGCCAAAGAGCGTGGCTTGCAGGTCTGTGTGCATGTCATTCTGGGGTTGCCGGGAGAGACCCGTGAGCAGATGCTGGCCACGGCGAATGAGATGGCCCGGTTGCAGGTCGATGGCATCAAAATTCATTTGCTCCATGTGCTGGCCGGAACCCCTCTGGGCGAGCTCTATCGGGCCGGTAAGGTGTCGGTGCTGGAGCAGGAGGCCTATGTGGCGCTGGTGGTCGATTTTCTCGAACGACTGCATCCCGAGACCTTCATTCAGCGGTTGACCGGCGACGGACCAAGGGCACAGCTTCTGGCGCCCCCCTGGTCGTTGAACAAGTGGGAAGTGCTTAACGCCATTGATGCGGAGCTGGTTCGGCGGAATTCACGGCAGGGGACGGCGTTTGCCGGGGCGTGAAAAAGGAAAAAAAGGGGAGAGCTCGACCGGCAGCGATGGGGCAGGCGGCAATCGGCGGATCAGGAGCTGGGCTGCTCCTGGACGATGCCCGACCCGGCCGAGACGGGGGGTTCGCTGGTGCCTCCCCAGGAAATGAGAAGGAGTGAGGCCCAGATGATGCTGATGAGGATAACAAAGGTCCTAAACATGGCGCTCACCATACACCAGGCTTTGAGGGAAAAGCAAGCAAAGATTAATGTGTAATTATTTTTTTCATGGAATTTTGTTAATTTTTTGTCCAGGGTGGCTAAAGCGTTGGTTTGACACGGGCCCGGCCGGCATGTTCTACGGTCGGTTTTTTTGTGAAATGGAAGGCGGATACTCCGAATGATGGATTTGGCACGGCTCAATCCGCAGCAGCAGGCTGCGGTTCGACATAGCGAAGGTCCCCTGTTGCTGCTGGCCGGCGCCGGTTCGGGCAAAACCCGGGTGATCACCAGCCGCATCGCCTATCTGGTGAATGAATGCGGTGTCCCGGCGGAACAGCTGCTCGCCGTGACTTTCACCAACAAGGCCGCCCGGGAAATGTTCGAGCGGGTGGTGGCCCAGATCGGCCCGAAACGCGCCAAGGGGATGCAGGTGTCCACCTTTCATTCCCTCTGCGTCCGCATCTGGAAGGAGGATATCGAACGGATCGGCTACAAGAAGAACTTTTCCATCTACGCCACAGCCGACCAGACCCGGCTGATCAAGGATATCCTGCAGGGCCTGGCCGAGGACGGCCGGAAATTCGATGCCGATCGCATCCTCTGGCTGATTTCCGACGCCAAGAATCGGCTGCTGCCCCCCGGGCAGTATCTGCCCCGCTCAGGCGATGAGCATCAGCAGCTGGCGGCCGCCGTCTATCCCCGTTATCAGAAGGCCCTCAAGGCCTTCAACGCCGTCGATTTCGATGACATCATTATGCTGGCGGTGGGGCTGTTGCAGGATTTTCCCGAAGTGCGGGAGAAATACCAGCGGCGTTACCGCTACCTGATGGTCGATGAATACCAGGATACCAACGCCGCCCAGTACCGGCTGTTGCGCCTGCTGGCGTAACAGCACCACAATCTCTGCGTGGTCGGTGACGACGACCAGTCCATCTACGGCTGGCGCGGTGCCGACCTCGGCAATATTCTGGGCTTCGAAAAGGATTTTCCCGGCGCAAAGGTGATCCGGCTGGAACAGAACTATCGTTCCAGCGGCAATATTCTGGCCGCCGCCAACGCGGTCATCCGGAACAATGAGAAACGCAAGCCCAAGGCCCTCTGGACCGCCGACGGCGCGGGCCGGCAGATCGAATACCTGCGCTGCGAGGACGGCGAGGACGAGGCCCGGCTGGTGATGGAGCGCATTCACGCCGAACGCTTCAAGGGCCAGCTGCAATACAGTGACTTCGCCGTGCTCTATCGCACCAACGTACAGTCGCGCAGCTTTGAGGAGCAGTTCCGTTACGAAAACATCCCCTACGTGCTCATCGGCGGTCAGCAGTTTTTCGACCGCAAGGAGGTCAAGGACGCCGTGGCCTATCTGCGGGTGCTGGTCAATCCTCATGATGAAGTGAATCTGCTGCGCATCCTCAACTATCCCAAACGCGGCATCGGAGAAACCAGTGCCGACCGGCTCATTCGCCATTCGGCCGAGCTGAAACGGCCGCTCTGGGAAGTGTTGAGCCACCCGGACGAAGTGGAAGAGCTGGGGGAGAAGTCGCAGGAGGCGGTCACCGGTTTTGTCGAACTGCTGGAGCGTTACCGCACCCGATTCCGCCGCAGCCGGCAGCTGGCCCGGACCCTTGCCGAACTGTATGCCGAAATCAAGCTGGAGGAGGAGATTTATCGTGTGGCCGAAGACCCGGCCAGGGGACGGCGCCGGGCCGACAACGTGGCCGAGGTGGTCAACGCCATGGCCTCCTACGAGGAACGGGAGGAACAACCCTCCCTGGCCGGTTTTCTGGAGAAGGTTTCGCTGCTCGACAGCGATCAGCCGCAGCGCGACAGCAAGGAGAAGAAACTGCAGCAGGACGCGGTCATTCTGATGAGTCTGCATTCGAGCAAGGGGCTGGAGTTTCCCGTGGTGTTCATGGTCGGCATGGAAGAGGAGTATCTGCCGCATAAAAAATCGATTAGCGAAACCGTTGATATGCGCCAAAAAAATCCGGGACCTTGAAAAAGCGCATCCCGTTTTCATGACGGGCAAAATGGAAGTTGGCCAAAGCAATTTCATTGCCAGACAGAGGGAAACGGGATGTTGATCAAGCCTATCCTGAATTGGTTTCATTCACAAAGCGGGTTTGAAGCGCCTTTCTTTACGGACCTTCCTCGGTCCGATAACCGGTATGGTCAATAATTAATTCCCCCAGATAGATTCCCTGGAAGATGCCGCCGTCGCCGTTGGGGCCCATGGCATAATAAATATTCCCCTTGTCGAGGTCGCCTGTGGGGACAGCACTGCCAAATTGTTCCTGGGTGCCATTCACCTGGGTCGAGGGACTGGTCAGGCTGGCGAGAATCGACGACAGGGTTTGGTCGAAGATGGAAGCGGTGGAGGTTTCTTCGGCTACGATGGTGAACGCGTTGTTGTCGATGATGAAACCGATGGTGTAATTGCTGGCTTTGACACCGGTTCCCAGCAGGACATCGTAAGCTCCGACGGCCTCGCCGGCTTCGCGGGTCAGGGCGCCGGTGACGTCGGCCAGGTTATCGTTGACCGTGACGCTGCCGAGACTGCCGGCGGTGATGCTGACCGATAAGGCCGGGTCGGCGGTGCCGTAGGTTTTGCTGACGGCGTTCGCTGTGAGGGTGATGGCGCGCTGGCCGATGGTCAGGTTGTTGCCGCCGTAAGTCAGGGAATAGTTGTTGCCGCCGTTGCCGTCGTCGATGGCCAGGGTGTTTTGGCCGATAGCGTAGTTGCCGACGTTTTCGCCAGCCGTGCGGGAAAGGGCGCCGGTGAAGCTGTCGCTGCCGACCAGAGGCACGTCGGTGCCGTAGGTCAGGCCCGGATCGGCGTCGCCGTAGGTTTTGCCGGCGGCGTTAGCGGTGACGGTGATGGCTTTGACGGTGATATTCGCCGTGGCGCCGGAAGCGTCGCTGACAGTGTAGTTGCCGGCGTCGGCTCCGGTGAGGGTCAGTCCGGAGACGGTGACGGCCTTGCCGATACCGATCTTTTTGTCGGCGAAAGCGCCGGCGGCGGCGGAGACGTCGAGGGCGACGGTATCGCCGGTGTAGTACCTGTCGTCGTCATCGGCCGCCGCACCGCCGGTCAAGGTGGCGCTGCCGGTGTTGAGGGTGGCGGTGACGGTGGCGTCATAGACCTTGTTGGCGGCGGTGATGCCGCTGGCGGTGATGGCCTTGGCGGTGATGTTGGCGGTGGCGCCGGAAGCGTCGCTGACGGTGTAGTTGCCGGCGTCGGCTCCGGTGAGGGTCAGTCCGGAGACGGTGACGGCCTTGCCGATACCGACATTTTTGTCGGCGAAAGCGCCGGCGGCGGCGGAGACGTCGAGGGCGACGGTATC
>JARRKW010000243.1:0-7348 GCA_037387645.1 Desulfuromonadaceae bacterium | reverse complement strand
AACAGGTAGGCGATATGCCGAGACAGCCGAGATTGAATATTCCCGGATTGGTTTATCATGTCATGGCGCGTGGAATTGAAGGATGTTCCATCTTTCGTGACGATGATGATCGGGAGGGATTTCTGAAGCGGCTTGCCGAAGGAGTTAGCAGGCCCGGCCGCGTCTGGACAGGATAAATAGGTTACATAATTTACCAGCGTTCCCTCAGGGGATCTAAGGAAGATCGTATTCGCGCCTGTTACCTGCATGCATGCCTTCGTTATGTACAGCGACTTCATGATCAGTCCCGCCCTGCGGGAGCGGTTCGGGATCGAAGAAAAAAACAGTTCCATGGCTTCAAGAATCATCAGGGACACCGCAGATGCTGGCCTTATCCGGTGCATGACGATACCGTAGGTAGCAAGGTCAGAAAATATCTGCCATGGTGGGCGTAATGCTATTGGCAAATTTGCTTGACTGTTGTTTGACTGACGCTGGAGAAAGGGCTCAAAAAGATGACTATGTTGAATTCCAATGACCCTTTAAAAAGCAAACGAAATGACCATCGAAACTGATCTCAAATCCCACATTTCGGTCCTGAAACGCAGCCGGCGCTTCATCCCTTGGGGAGAATCGGCCGGCTTGGCCAGGGAGCTGCGCGACCTGTTGCAGCAGATCGACGCTCGGGTGGATGATGCACATGTAGGCTGTAGGCTGGTAGCCGACTTCTACACCACCGACCGCAGCATCTTCGACCGTTGTGACGATTCGAGCGGTCATGTTGGGGATGTTTACCTCTATGACGGCTGCGAGCTGTTCATCCGCTTTGCGAAACGCTGCGCCGACAAATCCTGGCTCGCCAAGCTGATCCTCAAGACCAGCCTGAAGGATGATTACGGCGTGCGCGATGCTCTGGTGAACGGCGCCGCCGAATACCTGCCGGAAACGCAGTTGCGCTGGCTGATCGATCAGTACCAGCTGCTGGCAGCGAAAGAATCGGAGGAGTTTCCGCGTCGTCACTGGTTCTACCAGGTCGAATCGCTGGCCCGGCAGCTGCAGGATGCGCCGCTGTTCGAACAGACCCGCCGGGCCGCTTGGGGGGATGATCCCGGCACCGCCGGCTGCGTCGATATCGCCCGGGTCTATCTGGAATGCGGAGATGATCAGACCGCTCTTGACTGGCTGAAACGGATTCCGGCCGATGAAAGTTTTCAGCAGCAGGAGCGGGATGAATTGCTGCTCGCCATCTACGGCAAACAGGGGAACAAACAGCAGCAGGCCGAAATCGCCCGGCGCAGCTTCCGCCGGCAGCGCAGCCGATCAGGCTTCGAACGCTGGATTTCAATCGTCGGCGACGACCAGCGCAACGAGCTGCTCAACCAGGAGGTGCGGATCATTCTCGACACCCCGCTCCTCTCCCTGACCGATGCCGCTTTTCTGACCGCCATGGAAGAGTGGGACGCCGCCGAAAGTTATCTCCATGCCCATGCCGAGCAGCTGAATGGGGACCATTATCAGTTTCTATTGCCGCTGGCGGAAACCTTTGAGTCCCTGGCCCGCCCGCTGACCGCCAGTCTGCTCTACCGCGCCCTGCTCGATTCCATCCTGACCCGAGCTAGGTCCACAACCTATGGCCATGGCGCCCGCTATCTGCGCAAACTCGATCTGCTGGCGAAAACCGTCAGCGACTGGCGCGATATCGAGCCGCACCCTGTCTATGTCGAACAGCTGCGGAAAAAGCACGGCCGCAAAACCAGTTTCTGGAGCCGCTATGAACACTGAAACCATGAATGCTTGACCTTACTCCGACCTATTACGCATGTACGGAAAGTATCCGTACCACTTGACGTCTCCCCGGAAGACATCTATAGTTCACCTAAGAGTACGGAAACAATCCGTACAAGCACAAAGGAGAACTCACATGGCTACCGCACGTCTTGACATGAGGCTTGATCGGGAAATCAAGGAAAAGGCAGAGAAAGCTTCCGCCCTGCTTGGAATGCGCAGTCTTTCAGAGTATGTCGTGCGCCTCATGGATGAAGATGCTTCCAGGGTTATTGCACAACATGAAAGCATCACTTTAAGCGACGATGTCTTTGATCGCTTCATGCACGCCTGCGAAAAGGCAAAACAACCCAACACAGCCCTGCGCGAAGCCCTGACCTTCACCCGAAAGCAAGGCATCAAGTGAGCTGGGCAACGGAATTTGTTGAGCTTGATAAAAAAGTCCATGACCGTAGTTCATTCGACAGCGGCGAGGACGAGCTGAACGATTTCATCAAAACCAAAGCAGCAAAACATATGGCGGCTGGAATCAGCAGAACGATGGTGCTACCAGCCGCCTCTCCTTTACCTGACGGCAAATACCCCATTTGCAGCTTCTATTCGATTGCTCCGAGCCAGATTGAAAGACAGACACTCCCGGCAGCAGTTGCCAAAAAACTTCCGCACTACCCTGTTCCGGTCTTTCTGATCGCCCAACTTGCTGTGCATACAGAAATCAAGGGGCAAGGTCTGGGCAAGATCACCCTGATTAAAGCACTGGAGCATCTCTGGAGCGTCAACGTTCATATGAAAGCTTATGCAGTGGTTGTTGATTGCCTCAACCAGGCGGCTCAGGATTTTTACACAAAATTCGGCTTCGAGATCCTCTGCGACAACAACGGCAGGACCCGAATGTTTATGCCGATGAGTACGGTGGGCCTGCTCTTCGAGGAAGAGTGAGTTGAAAGAGTCAGCCCTTGACCTTGGACAATGGACACCAATACTTATCGGCCCAGGGAAAACCTGCCCGCATTATCCCAGAATAAAGAGCCCACGAAAAACACTAGGCTCACCTCTTTCTCGGGGTAGATTTCGGGGTCAGATTGCTTTCAAGAAATTGACAAACCCATTTAGATCAGGGCCTTAGAAGAATTATTCGATTCCGGCCTTCGGTACCATAGAAAAGTCAAGGGCTTGGCCTGAAAACGGTCAGGTCCTTTTCTTTTTTGCCCCTCCTTGCGGGTCTTTCCCCCGGTGTATTGAAGTGCAAAAAGTCCGTCCAGGTTTTGGTGTGGCCTGCTCCTTCGGTTTTCGATCAGCTGGCAAGGCCCCCACTCTACGCCATCAGCAGGCCAACCCGGCAAAATAGAATTGACTAATGATAGATTTGGAATTACCTTTTCAAGGGATTGTTTTTTCATGAAGTGAATTTTGCGAGGGACAGCACGGACAATGCGCATCTGCCGCCAATATCAATAAGCCATCCGATCTGAAAAGGGTTGGGTGGCTTTTTGTGTTGGAGTGAGGCACTGCTGCACGAGCCGCAGCGTCTTTAATTTGCCAGACGGTTATGGGAGCGATAATTCATGAAGCCCTATCGGCCAGTAATGATCTTTCAGGCATTTCATAATTTATGATTTTTTAATGGAAGTTGTTTTTGATGAAATTATTCTGGATTTAACACTTAAGGGGGTGCCGGCCGAGCTCCTGTTTTTGGCCTTTTTTACTCTAATCACGATTTTTATTGTAGAAGGACTCCTGAATTACATAAATCATAATAAAGTAAATGCCAAGGTATTAGAAGTGAGGAATGCAATAATGAGATTTGTTGCCACAATAATTGGTCTTGTTGTTAGTTTCTCCTTGTCTCGTTATCTGGTGTGGTTGGGTTATGTGTTGTGGTTGGAGCATGATCTTGTCGCTGTAGCGGTACTGTCCCAAATTCTTGGCGGATTAATGTGTGGTGTTTTGCAGCCACCAACCAATAAACCTTGGCTGATATCAAGTATATTTTCACCTGGAATGTATTTCACTTTATATCTATCATGGGCTATTTTTTCCAATGACCCGTATTTTATATTCAAATTAGGTGTTTTTGTGGTTCTTGTCGGGACGGTAGTGTCGATCATTATGTGCAGGATCGGTATTTTTGTTAGATTGGCGATTCACTCAGCCAAAAATTTTCTAACCAGGAAGCTTGTTAAAGAGAGCCGGGGTGGGATCGGTTGATCAACGTCATTTAGGGGGTTGGTGGAAAGTCCGTACTCAAATCTAATTATACGTAAAGGAGCTTAATATGTTTAAGAATTTAAGTGTTCTCTTGCTGGTACTTTTCATATCGGCCTGTGCGACAGCCGGGAGTCGGATAGATAGAACCCATATGGATGAGATTAAAAATGGAGTTCAGAATAAGACTCAGATGCGCGAGTGGTTTGGTGAGCCTTATACAATAAAAACAGATCTTAAAGGACATCCAAGCGGTTGCATAGAACGATGGACTTACGAATATGCCAAGGCCAAAGGTTTTGGAACGGTCACCTATTCGGAAATTTTGGTTGTCGATTTCGATACTGAAGGAAAGGTATGCGATCACGCCTTCTCTAAATCCGGAAGTGAATGATCTTTACTCCAGGCTGTTAATGAAACCTGTAACGGACTTCAGCCCAGAGACTGCGGCCTTCGAGGGGATAGTCTTCGGGGATGATCCCATTGCTGGGTTCCCGGGCGCCTGCCCAGAGACTGCGGCCTTCGAGGGGATAGTCTTCGGGGATGATCCCATTGCTGGGTTCCCGGGCGCCTTCGTCAAAGAGGTTGCGCACCGACAGGGTGATGTCGATGTGCTCGAAAATTTGGTCGCGGTGCAGGGTCAGATCGATCAGGGAGTAGTTGTCGACGGGGCCTCGGCTGTCGCCCGCGGCCCGCTTGCGATCGGCCACCCAGGTCCATTGGGGATTGAGGGACCAGTTGGGCAGGAATTTCCAGTCGGCGCTGAGGTAGAGCTGCTGCCCGGGCGCATCAGCGACCCGGCTGCCGGTTTTGGTGTCCTCGGCGTGCTGCCAGGCGTAATTGCCTTTGAATGAGAGGGTTTCCGAGGCTTTCCATTTGGTTTCGAACTCGAAACCGTAGCCCTCTTGGTTGCGCTCATTCTCGGCGGTTTTGGTGCCGTTGCCCGAGTCGACGAACTCGATCAGATCCTTGGCCCGATAGGTGAAGAGGCTCAACGAGGTTTGCAGGTCGAGGGTGGGCTGATAGTCAAAGGCCAGTTCGAAGGTATCGATGGTTTCCGGATCCAGATCGGGGTTGCCGAGGGTTACCGGGTTGTTGGCGGCAAACTGCTCCGAGAAGGAGGGGGCCCGGAAGGCGCGGCCGTAGAGCAGCTTGGTGGTCAGATTGTGCCGGGTGGACCAGACCAGGGCCATGCGGGGATTGACGGTATCGCCGAAATCGGAATAGTGGTCGTAACGGACCCCGGCGGTCAGTTCCCAGTCCGGGGCGAACTGCCATTCGTCCTGTACGGAGCAATACCAGAGCCGCCGGGAGGAGTCCGGCATGTAGATATAGGGGGTGTCGGTGACCTCGGTCATTACTCCAGGCGTGACCCCCGGGCCGAAGTTTTTGCTTTCGCGGGTTCTTGACTTTTGCCGGGTGTAGCCGGCGCCGAAACGCAGGCGATGCTGATTCTTCCAGGCATAGATGGCGGCGACATCGAAGCCGGTCTGCCGGTCTTTCGTTTCCGGTTTGCCGATCAGGCCGTCGGCGAAGCCGGCGGTTCCGGGAGGAAGGAGAAGCAGGCGGCTTTTGGTGTGGTGATACAGGTAATGCAGATCGGCAGTAAATTCCCAATCCGGCACCAGGGTGTCGTTGCGGTAGGACAGGTCGGCGAGATACAGGTTTTCATCCTGTCGTCCCCTGCGGTCCAGGGCCTGGGCGGCGCCCGCCCCCTCGCCGCCGTCGTTGAGATACCAGTTCCATAACCGGAATTTCCATTCCCGGCGCTTCAGTTCCAGGTGGGTGTCGATGATTTCGTAGCGCGTTTGCAACGGTCCGGGGGCCAGGGAGGCGTCGGTGCCGGTCAGTGAATCGAGCAGGGTCTGGTAATCCCTGTGAATGCGCCGGTCGTCGTCCCCGCCGCTTTTCTGCCATTCCATGGAGAAAGCCAGATCCCAGTCCCCCAGGGTCTGGCCATGCTGCAGCCAGAGGTCGTGGGTGTCAAAGGAGCCTTCCCGGGCGCCCGTTTCCGTGCCGCCGATGTCCTGGGCATCCTTGGTGATGATATTGATGACCCCGGCAAAGGCGTCGGCGCCATAGACGGCCGAGCCGGGCCCGCGGATAACCTCAATGCGGGAGATGGCCGCAACCGGCAGTCGGAACAGGGTGGGGTGCCCTCCGGTATAAAGGAAGGGGAAGGGAATGCCGTTCATCAGGAACAGGACCTGGGAATTGAAGCCGGTGTGGATGCCCCGGATGGAATAGACCGGATCCAGGCGGTTCAGGGTTGAGAGGGAAACATGTATGCCGGGCACCGTTTCCAGGACCTGATTCAGGTCGGTGGCGCCCATGGCGCGGATGTCCGCCGCCGTGATCACGCTGGCCACCGCCGGGGCCTTGGTGATCGGTTTGCTGCTGCCGGTGGCGATGCTGATGAATTCCTCGTTGCCGTAGAGGGCGGCCAGGTCTTCCTCCTGGGCCCAGCCGGAGCGAAGAGGGATTGCTGTCAGCATCAGGAGGGTCAGGACCAATAAAATCGAACTCTTTTTCATGATTTCCCCTGTCTTTCGGCGTTCGTCAGTTGCCAGCCCATGGATGGGTAAATTGGTGACCTTGCCATTTCCTCCGGGGAATGCACATTATAAGTATACAGAATTATTTAATCCTACAACCATATAATCTCAGCTCGTGTCAATTAAATAAGTGATTTTTTGTTGTCGGGCCTGTTGAAGTTGTTATGGTGTCGCAGGCCCAAGGGGACTTTGTCGAGGTCGTTTTGGGTCTGTTCATCACCGGACCGCAGCGATCTCTGGAGGGAGTTGTCAACCGGGTTTCGATCTGTTTCGGCAGTGAAAGGTCGTGTCGGCATGCCGCCCGAAGGGGAGATGAGATTCTTCGACAAGAGTTGGATTTGCGGGTTACACTGGGCGTGAATTTATATTTTTCAACAACATCTCTTTGACCCTCTATCCGAAAATAAATTTCGGCACCCGGTATGTCATGTCGGGCGGGGCATTCTCCATGAAAAAGGCGTCCTTGCCGAGATGCACCTTGACTGCTTCCCGACGCGCTTCCATCTTTTCATAGTCGATCAGAAAATCTTCGGGGGATTCGCTGAGTTGAAGAAATACCCCGTCCTCGGAAAACCACTTCGCCTGGTGGACCGGCGCCGAACCCAGAAGGTCTCGGCCAAACATTTCGACATAAGGCTTGCCGAAATAGGACCCCCAGTATAAATCAGGGAGATACTTTCTCAAATCATGTGTTGTCACGGTCAAATGATATGTCTTTCGTATTTTATCTGAGAGCAGGACCGTGCCGGCATCGACCCCACGAGCAATCTCTTCCGGCGAGAGCAGATGTACATACCCCAGATCGATGGCAAAAACGTTCGTCA
>JARRKW010000242.1:0-6263 GCA_037387645.1 Desulfuromonadaceae bacterium | reverse complement strand
CAACCGTTTCCGGGAGCAGTCGGCCCCGGTAACCGCTGCTTTCCGCGGAATCTTCCCCCTGGGGTTCTCGTTCGATTCGAGCTTTGGGTTCGGTTGACAATGTCAACCTGATCCGGCTACCATGGCGCGGGGGATGGTGAACGGCAGAAATTTCAGAGAGCGGCAAGAAGGCTTTGGAGGACGGGCCGTCTAGCCCCGAAAGGGCTGCCCGGGTATGGGGCCACTGTGGTTTGTGACCCGATGGCGTATTTATATTCGTATATTCGTGCAATAGGAGCAGGTCGTCCTGCCCAGGCCGATCTTGAGGTTTTCGCGGATGGAGGTTTTTTCCATGGTTCAACAGGTAAAATCACGCAGCCAGCGACGTATGGAAAAGAAACAGGCTCTGTTGCTGGTCGTTCTTTTGCTGGGGATTTCCCTGGTCAGTTTCTTTTTGGGCATATTGGTCGGGCGTAACGGTTCTCGTCCAGACTCCGTTCCGGCGCAGGTGGTTGTTACCCGGCCGTTGCCGGTAAGCCCGCCGGCTGCCGAGCCGGCTCCGACGGCCCCGGCGAAGATCCAGCCGGAAGTCCAGCCGGAAGCAAAAGAAGAACCGCTGACGTTTTATGATGATTTGACCAAAGGGGAGCAAACCTCTCTTGGCAGCGGGATCAATCTGCCTCCCGCAACCGAGCCGGCACCGGTCAAGAAAAGTCCGCCGGTGAAAATTGCGGCGACTGCATCGGTCCAAGAGGCGCCGCCGGCAATTGAGCCCCCGGCGGTGCTGGCGCCGCTGCCGAAACCCGTGTCTCAGGGCGGCTATGTGGTGCAGGTCGCCGCCTTCAGACAGCCGGCGGATGCTCTCAGCCTGCGCGATAAATTGACGAAAAACGGTTATCCGGTTTTTACCCAGGGGGCGGCTCTCGGAGACAAGGGGGTTTGGTATCGGGTCATGGTGGGGCCTTATGCCGATAACGGGGCCGCCAGCACGGTGGCGGAGCATCTTAAGTCCCAGGAAAAGCTGGTTGGTATCGTGAAGAAAAATTGATTTGCCTGGCTCAGGCAAGACGAGGAAACGTAGCATATTTTTTTCTTGACTTCTTTCCGCGATATCGGTAAAGTCCCGATTCCGTGACGCGGGGTGGAGCAGTCTGGTAGCTCGTCGGGCTCATAACCCGAAGGTCGGAGGTTCAAATCCTTCCCCCGCAACCAATGATCGACAACCTCCCTATGTGGGAGGTTTCTTTTAAAGTTTCCGGCGGTGTAGCTCAGTTGGTTAGAGCATGCGGCTCATATCCGCAGTGTCCGGAGTTCGAATCTCTGCACCGCCACCACTTCAAGGAAACCCCCTCCAGGTTCTGGAGGGGGTTTCTGCGTTGCAGCCGCGGGAGGGTGGATGGAGACTGAATTTGTCAAGATCGTCAGGGAACACGACCTGATTCGGCCGGGTCAGAAACTGCTGGTTGCCGTGTCCGGAGGACCGGATTCCGTGGCCCTGCTGGCGCTGTTTCGACGCCAGGCGCAGTTGTTGGGCATTTCCCTGGCGGCGGCGCATCTGGATCATGGCATCCGCCGGGAAAGTGCCGAAGATGCCCGCTTTGTCAAGGACCTCTGTGCCGAGCTCGGAATCGAGCTGATTTGCGGAGAGGCGGATGTTCCTGCCCTGGCTCAGGCGCGGAAGGAAGGGCTGGAGGCTGCCGGCCGGCAGGCCCGGATGGATTTTCTGGTACAGTCGGCGGAGGCGCATGGTTGCGATAAAATAGCTCTCGGGCATCATCGCGGCGATCAGGTCGAAACGGTTTTGCATCGGCTGCTGCGGGGCTCGGGGGTTTCCGGGCTGGCCGCCATGGCCTGGCAGCGGGACCGCTTCATCCGGCCCCTGCTCGGTTTTGCGCGGGAACGGCTCCTCGATTTTTTAGTCGAACAGCGCCTGCCTTATCGCTTGGATGCCAGTAACTGCGATCCCGCCTTTACCCGGAACCGCATCCGTCATCAATTGCTGCCGCTGCTGCGTTCCTTCAATCCGCGCATCGAGGAGCATCTCGCTGATTTCAGTCAGCGTGTTGCCCTGGAGGAAGACTATTGGCGACAGCAGGAGTCGCAGGCTCTGGCTGCGGCCCGGCGTCCCTGTGACTCCGGCCTGCGGCTGGACCGGCAGGTGCTGCTCTCCCTGCAGCCGGCTCTGCGTATCCGGGTTTTGCGCCGCGCCCTTGAGCTGGCACGGGGTGATCTGCTGGCCCTTGGCGCGGATCATCTCGAAGCGGTGGAGGCGCTGTTGTTCAAACCACGGCCACAGGCCGATCTCCATCTCCCCCGGGCCTGGGTCGGGCGGCGCTATGAATCTGTGTGGTTCCGTCCCTCGGCGCCGGAAGAACCCGAGCCGTTTGATTTCTCCATTCCCGGGCCCGGTTCCTATGCCCTCCCCGACGGGAGGCGGTTGGAGTTTCTGCTGACTGCCGCCGGTCGGGAAGCCCCGGATGCGCTTGAGTTCAGCCTGGAAGACGTTGCCTTCCCCCTGCAGGTTCGCAGTTTCCGGCCGGGAGACCGATTTCGTCCGGACGGTGACGGCGGCGAAAAATAACTTAAGAAATTTTTTATCGATGTTAAAATTCCCCGGGAGGAACGCTTGCGGTTGCCGCTGTTGTGGGGTTCCGAGTTGCTCTGGGTGGTCGGCGTATGTCGTTGTGCCGGATATCGACCGCGGAGGGACGCGAAGAAGGTACTGCGTGTCTGCGTTTCCGCGTCAACCAATGAGACAATTGGGTTGTGAAATGGTAGGGTTTATGATAAATTTCCCGATGTTATAGGCGGATGTGGCAGTTTTCATGCGACTGAAGTCTTGACGAAATATTTTAGTCCTTAGGGGGTACTGTGAATCAGTTCTATAAAAACCTGGCACTCTGGCTAGTTATTTCACTGGTCATGATCCTGCTGTTCAATATGATGACGCACAAGGATCAGGAGCAGAAACCCGTCTCCTATACCGCCTTCCTGTCGGCCATTGATGAGGGCAAGGTGCGGGAGGTGACGATCCAGGGTTCCAACATCGAGGGCCAGTTTCAGGATGACAGCCAATTCAAGACCTTTGCTCCGGATGATCCGTCGCTGATCGCGCAGCTGCGCGAGAAGGGGGTGGCGATTCATGCGCGGCCGGCCGAGGATCGCAGCTTCTGGTTCACCCTGATGATTTCCTGGGGACCGATTCTGCTGCTGATTGCGGTCTGGGTGTTCTTTATGCGGCAGATGCAGTCGGGGGGCGGTAAGGCCATGAGTTTCGGCAAGAGCAAGGCCAAGTTGCTGACCGAAAATCAGGCCCAGGTTACCTTCAAGGATGTTGCCGGTATCGACGAAGCCAAGGATGAACTGGAAGAAATCGTTTCCTTTTTGAAGGAGCCCAAGAAGTTTTCCCGTTTGGGCGGTCGGATTCCCAAGGGGGTTCTGCCGGGGACCGGTAAGACCCTGCTGGCCCGGGCCATTGCCGGCGAGGCGGGGGTGCCGTTCTTTTCCATCTCCGGTTCCGACTTTGTCGAGATGTTTGTCGGGGTCGGCGCCAGCCGGGTTCGCGACCTGTTCGTGCAGGGAAAAAAGAACGCGCCCTGCATCATCTTTATTGATGAGATCGATGCCGTCGGCCGTCATCGTGGCGCCGGCCTCGGTGGCGGGCATGACGAGCGGGAGCAGACCCTGAACCAACTGCTGGTTGAGATGGATGGATTCGAGTCCAACGAAGGGGTCATTCTGATCGCCGCGACCAACCGTCCCGATGTTCTGGACCCGGCCCTGTTGCGTCCGGGGCGTTTTGACCGACAGGTAGTGGTGCCCCGTCCCGACGTCAAGGGACGGTTGAAGATTCTCAATGTCCATGCCCGCAAGGTGCCCCTCGATCCGGATGTGGAGATGGAGGTGCTGGCCAAGGGAACGCCCGGGTTTTCCGGTGCCGATCTGGCCAACCTGATCAACGAGGCCGCGCTTCTGGCCGCGCGTTCCAACAAGGAGCAGGTCGGCAAGGTGGATCTGGAAGAGGCCAAGGACAAGGTCATGATGGGGGCCGAGCGACGGTCCATGGTGATTACCGAGGAAGAAAAGAAGGTCACCGCCTATCATGAGGCCGGCCATGCCGTGGTGGCTTTTTATCTTCCCGGTTCGGATCCGGTACACAAGGTTTCCATTATTCCCCGTGGCCGGGCCATGGGGGTAACCATGTACCTGCCCGCGGAAGAGAAATACAACGAGACGCGCGAAGGGTTGCACACCCGCATCTGCACCCTGCTGGGGGGGCGGGTTGCCGAGGAAATCATTTTCGCCAGTATTACCAGTGGCGCCAGCAACGACATCGAGCGGGCTACTGCCATCGCCCGCAAAATGGTCTGCGAGTGGGGGATGAGCGAAAAGCTCGGGCCCCTGGCTTTCGGGGAGAAAGAGGGCGAGGTCTTCCTCGGTCGCGACATGGGCCACATGAGAAACTACAGTGAGGCGACCGCCATCGAGATCGACAACGAGATCACCCGTATCGTCAAGGAAAACCATGAGCGGACCCGGGCCATTCTGCTGGACAACAGGGCGGCTTTGGTCAGCGTGGCCGAGGCGCTGCTGGAGCGTGAAAGCCTGGATGGAACGGAGTTGCGGAAGATGGTGCTCGGAGAAGCGGATTCCGCGCCGGCCGACCCGACCGGTGGAAACATAGCGCCGGGGGCCGGTGCCTGCGTGGAAGAAGCGGCCGCGCCCGCTGAATGATAGATTAGATGCCCTTTTCCCCGCGTCTGCTGCAGATCGAGAACGAGACCGAGGCCCGTCGTGAGATGCTGCGGCTGGGGGCTGATCCGGTTGGGATCGAACGGATGGCGGGCAAGATGGTTTCGCGCTTGCTCAAGCTGTCCCAGGTTCCCTGCCGGGCCGCCAACATTCTCAAACAGGAGATGCTGGCTCTCGGTGGCGATGCCGCTGTGGCCCGCGGCAGCGTGGCCTGTTCCATGCCCGCCACGGATGTGATACTGAGCGGGACCCTGAAGCAGTTGCGAAAGTTGGCGAGTCGCCTGGATTGTCAACCTTTCGCCCTGCGGGAACTGGCGGTGGAATTGCGGGAATTGTTGGCGGTACTGGAACAAAGACCGCAGGAACTGGTTGGGCGGACCTGTCGATTGGAACTCAATCAGCCTCGGATTATGGGGATTCTCAACGTAACTCCCGACTCATTTTCCGATGGCGGCTGTCATTTGTCTCTGCCGGCGGCCCTGGCAAAAAGCCAACAGCTGAAACGTGATGGTGCCGACATCATTGATGTCGGGGGCGAAAGTACCCGCCCCGGCGCCGTACCGGTTTCGATTCAGGAGGAGATCGACCGGGTTGTGCCGGTTATCGAGGCCATCCGGACCGAACTGTCCTGCCCCATTTCGGTTGATACCAGCAAGAGCGCAGTAGCCGCCGCCGCAATTGCGGCCGGCGCCGACTTTATCAACGATATCAGCGGACTGACCTTCGATCCCGAAATGGCGACGCTGGCCGCCGAAAGCGGGGCCGGACTTTTTCTGATGCATACCCGGGGGCGCCCCGCAGACATGCAGGAAAATACCCACTATCAGGACCTGATGGCGGAAGTCACGGAGGCGTTGCGTACCAGTATCGCCCGGGCCGAGCAGGCCGGTGTGGCCAGGGAGCGCCTGGCTGTTGATCCGGGCATCGGTTTCGGCAAGGGGGTTGAGGGCAACCTCGAACTGTTGCGACGGGTTGGCGAACTGTGTTCTTTGGGTTGTCCGATTTTGCTCGGGACTTCGCGGAAAAGCTTTATCGGCCGGGTTTTGGCCCAGGAAGATCCTGCCTTGCGTCTGGCCGGCACCCTGGCCACGGTGGCTCTGGGGGTGCAGCAGGGGGCGCTGATTCACCGGGTGCACGATGTGGGCCCGGCCCGAGAGGCGGCGATGATGGCCTGGGCGGTCTGCTCCGGAGGCTGTAACTGAGGACCTTTTAGCATTAAACGTGGTGAGATGATGGGCGGGTTGTTCGAAGGACTGAAAAACTTCAGATGGTTGCTCGACCTGCTCGACATCGGCCTGGTTGCTTTTCTCATTTACCGCATCATGCTGCTCATCAAGGGCACCCGCGCCGTTCAGATGCTGCTCGGGCTGGCGGTCATTCTCGTGGTTTACATCGTCTCCCAGGTCAGTGGTCTGTATACCCTGCACTGGATTCTGGACAATTTCCTCTCTTCCCTCATTCTGGTCATCGTCGTGCTGTTTCAGAACGATATCCGCCGGGCATTGATCCATGTCGGACGCAATCCCTTTTTC
>JARRKW010000241.1:0-3492 GCA_037387645.1 Desulfuromonadaceae bacterium | reverse complement strand
CCCTGCGCCAGCGTTTCGACGTCCTCATCGCTCCCTACGGGCGGACCGCGCTGAACTGCAACGGCAACGCTGACACCGGTCGCAACCTCTCGCCGTTGAAGCTCTTCGAATACATGTCGGCGGGCAAGGCGATCGTGTCCTCGGACCTGACCTCGATCCAGGAGGTTCTGCGGCATGAGGAGACGGCCCTGCTGTATGCTCCGGAAGATCTGGCAAGCTGGGTGCGCGGGCTGGAGCGGCTGCGGGAGGATCGGGAGTTGCGGGAGCGGCTGGGGGCCGCCGCCCAAAAGGAGTTCGAGGCGAAGTACACCTGGAAGGCGAGGGCCGATCGGGTCATCGCGGGTCTTTGCCCGCCTGCCGGATAATGGTTCTTCCTGATGAGCGGTGGACCCTGGGATCGGTGCGCGGTCGGTTGCCGATTCAGCGATTTTTTCTTCCCGGGCACTTTTTAAGATAATTAAGACCTGACCGACCTGGTGCAGGAATCCCTCGATGGGGCCGCTCAGGTTAAGGGCATCGTTGCCAATCTGAAGGAGTTTTCGCGGATTGATCAGGGGCAGCAACCGCAACCGGCCAATATCAATGATTGCCTGGAAAGCACCCTGACCACGGCCGTTCAGGATGGCAGCATCCTTATCTCCATCGTGTGGTATTCCGCCTTCCGCCCGCCGCCATTGAACATATTTACGAACCCTTTTTCACCACCAAAGGGGTGGGTGAGGGGGGGTAATCCTGGATATTCCATCCAGCCACCAAATGGGGAATGATGCTACTCAACGCCATTCAGTTCGGTCTGTACCTGCTGCTGATGCTCGGCATCGGCACCTATGCCATGAAAAAGACCGGCGACAACGAGGGCTTCCTGATCGGCGGGCGCACCCTCGGGCCGGTCACCACCGCCATCAGCGCCGGGGCATCCGACATGTCCAGCTGGCTGCTGCTCGGTCTGCCCGGCGCCGTCTTTGCCAACGGGTTGGTGGCAGGGGTGTGGATCTCCCTCGGCCTGGTTATCGGCGCCTATGGTAACTGGCTGCTGGTCGCCGCCCGGCTCAGGGCGCTGAGCGAGCTGCTGGAGGCCGTGACCCTGCCGACCTACCTGGCCAACCGCTTCAACGACAAGTCCGGGTTGTTGAAAGCCGTTTCCTCCCTGGTCATTCTGGTGTTCTTCACCCTCTATGTGGCTTCCGGGCTCAAGGGCGGCACCCTGCTTTTTGCCCATACCTTCGGCGCGAGCGAAGAGACCGCCCTGTTGGTGACCACCCTGGTGGTGGTCTCCTACACCTTCCTGGGCGGTTATCTGGCGGTCTGCTGGACCGACCTGATCCAGGGGCTGCTCATGCTCACCGCCCTGATCTTCTGTGCGCTTCTGGGCTATCTGGCCATCGCCGGCAGTGGGATGTCCATCGCGGCGGCCCATCCCCGGGCCTTTTCCTGCGCCACCTCCTGGCTCAGCGGCGCTTCCCTGATGGCCTGGGGTTTTGGTTACTTCGGCCAGCCCCACATCCTGGCCCGCTTCATCGGTATCCGCTCGGTGGGGGAGGTGCCCCATGCCCGCCGGGTCTGCCTGACCTGGATGATCCTCTGTCTGCTGCTGGCCACCCTGATCGGTCTGATCGGCATCGGTTACCATCAAGTTGCGCCTCTGGCCGGCCTGAACGGTCCCGATGGCAATAGCGAACGGATCTTCCTGGCCCTGACCAGCGCCCTTTTTCACCCCTTGTTCGCCGGTTTCGTTTTGGCGGCGGTGCTGGCCGCCGTTATGTCCACGGCGGATTCCCAACTGCTGGTGCTCACCTCCTCCCTGTCCGAGGATCTGCCCTTTTTCCGCCGTATGGAGGATAAAACCCGGGCCTGGATCAGCCGCTGCGGCGTGCTGGTATTTGCCCTCATTGCCTATGGGATCGCCGCCTCCGATTCCGGCACCATTCTGGGCATGGTCGGCTACGCCTGGGGCGGTTTCGGGGCCGCCTTCGGACCGCTGATGCTTCTTTCCCTGCTGTGGCGCGGCACCACCCGCCATGGCGCCCTGGCCGGCATGCTGGTCGGGGCGGCCACCATCTTCATGGTCAAGAATTACGTCCAGATCGAGGGGGAGTACTTCTATGAACTGCTGCCGGGATTTGTTCTGGCCTTCCTCGCCATTATCCTGGTCAGTTTGGTCAGCGCCAAACCGGAGGCATCGACCCTGGCAAAATTCGATAAGGCCCGGCAGTTCGCCGGAAACAGGTAAGGGCTGGTAACGTAACCGATACGTCGGTCAATTAGGATGTAAATATTTTCGGCCAGCCGGTTGGAAATTCCCGAGGGTACCCGGCGCATTGATGGGGGGCGGGCCGTTTTTCGCAAACTCGCTCAGGCTTCTTTCCACACCACCCTTTTACTCGATTTCACCGATTTGCAGGACTGGCAGAAGAAACCCTGGCAGCCGCAGCTGGCGCTGACGGTTAAGGGGTGCTGGCAGTCCGGGCAGTAGGCGTCCACGTCCCGTTCCTCATAGGTGGTGAAATCCTGGCACGGCTCGCAGTAATATTGCATTTCGCCCTGCTGCGGACTGTGTTTCATCGCTGAACCGCAGGCGCAGCATATTTTTCGTATCATGACCGTTTCTCCTCTACTCGGATTCATTTCCCTTCCTGGTCGGCAGCGTCATTATAACCTTATTCGCATGTCAGGGGAATATCTCCCGGCATCTTCATGAAAACTTCCACCGCCGCCGGTCGTTGAATCGGACTGGTTTACGGCCAAATCTGCCGCGTTCTTGCGGATTTCACGGCGAAGTCTCAGAAACTGCCGGAAGAAAGCGCCCCGTTGGACAAAGGATGGTCCGGCGCCGTCTCGGGGTTCCCTTTATCGTTTATCGGACCAATCAATGTTGGGGTTTTGGGATAACTTGTTTTATAATGCAGCGTATTTTTTTGCGGTTTTTTTCACGGTCGGTTTTTCGGGGGGCGCTCATGGTTTCTTTTCATCAGGTTAAAACATATCTTGCCTCCCGGGGGTTGGACGTTTTAGAGTTCACCGAGCCGACGGCCACGGCCGAGACGGCCGCCGCCGCGGTCGGTTGTTCCCTGGCCGAGATCGCCAAAAGCATGCTGTTGCTGGTGGGGGGAGAACCGGTACTGGTGGTCACCTGCGGGGACATGAAGGTGAAGAGTTCCAAGCTGAAAAAGGCCGCCGGTTTGACCGGCAAGGTCATTTTCCCCGATGCCGACCAGGTGTTGCGCTATACCGGCTATGCTCCTGGCGGGGTCTGTCCCTTTCTGTTGCCCGCCGAACTGCCGGTGCTGCTCGATGAATCGTTACGGCGTTTCCCGACGATTTATCCGGCCGCCGGCAATGCCTGTTCGGCGGTGGCGCTGGACTGGCGGCAGTTGGCGGCCCTGACCGGCGGCTATTTTGCCGCCCTGTGTGATGCGGTGACCGGTTGAGGGATATAGAGAAAACCGAATTGTTTCGATAATGTTTCAGGCGGGTTTTTATGATCGATTTATT
>JARRKW010000240.1:0-3494 GCA_037387645.1 Desulfuromonadaceae bacterium | reverse complement strand
ATGCCCCGACCGGCAACGGTTGAGCTATTTGCCATTTGCGCGAGGGCCCATGAACGCAATGGATTTCCCCCTGCACAAACAGGTCCTGGATACCCTTCCCGACGGCGTCACCATCCAGGACCGGGATTTCAATATCATTTATCAGAATGCCGCCATGAAACACGCCTTCGGCGACCAGATCGGGGCCAAATGTTACATCGCTTACGAAGAACGGGATCAGGTCTGCGAAGACTGCGGCATTCTCAAGGTTTTTGAAACGGGCGAGCCCACCCTGGTGCACCGGACGGCGGTCACGAAAATCCGGCAGGTCTCCCATTGGGAAAATTCCTGTTTCCCCCTGTTCGATGCCGCGGGCAGGAAAAGTCCTTTTCCCCAGCTGACGCCATTGCCGGAGACTCGAACAAACCGGCCTTGACCCGGGCAACCGTTAATCGCTAAACTGACTATTCCCCGGCAAAGCCGGGGGGCCTATTGTACTAAGACATTCCTCACGCCAGTTCAGCGAAAGGAGCGGCCGTGGAACAGGCCATACGAGAAGCAATCCGTGACTTCGTCCTGTCCAGTCCGGACAACCGTTTTCCCGACAGCGAACGCCCCTATTTCGACGCGCCACTGATCGGCTTCGCGGCCGCCGATGATCCCCTGTTTGCCGACTACAAACGCATTATCGGCGCGTTCCATCTTACTCCGGGGGAGGTACTGCAACAGGCCTACGGCTGCGGGGAGGAGGAAGCCAAAACCGTGATCTGCTGGGTGTTGCCCATCAACGAAAAAACCCGCAAGAGCAACCGCCCGGCCACGGAAATTCCCTCGCGGGACTGGGCCCTGACCCGCGCCCAGGGCGAGCATTTCAACACCCTGCTGCGCATGCAGGTGACCAATCTCATTTATTCCATCGGGGCCAAGGTGGTCGCGCCCCTGCTCACCGGCCTCTGGCGCCCGATCATGGACCCGCGCGTCGGCATGGCTTCCACCTGGTCGGAACGCCATGCCGCCTATGCCGCCGGCCTCGGCACCTTCAGCCTCAACGACGGTTTCATCAGCGAACGCGGCATCGCCCACCGTTGCGGCAGCGTGGTCACCGATCTGGCACTCCCGCCCAGTCCCAAGCCCTATGCCGATCCCTGGCACAACTGTCTCTACCATCGCGACGGCAGCTGCGGTCTCTGCGTGAAACGCTGTCCGGTGGGGGCCATCTCCCTCGACGGCCATGACAAGGTCAAATGTCAGGCCTATGTCTACGGCGAACTGCGCCAGACCGCGGGACAGCGCTACAACATTATGGAAACCGGTTGCGGCCTGTGCCAGACGGCAGTGCCCTGCGAAGCCAAAATCCCCTGAGAACCGGCGACTTATTGCTCTGGAAAGTACCCGAAAAAGGATCCGGGAGAACCTGTTTGGCGTCGATCCTCGGGTTCTCCCGGAAAAACCTTAGCGCCACAAGCGACGAATCACAGCGAGCAGGAACAGTGCCGCCAGAACAATAAGAGCCACAGGCCGCAGGCCGATGCCGGTCTTTGCCGCCTTGGCGACGGTAAAGGGAGAAAGACTCGTCACCTGGCCGCAGATGATATTGGCATCGGTATCGACCGAGCTGGTCACATTCACCCAGGCCCCGTCCTCATAATGAAGCAGCTGCAGCTCCCCCTCCTCACAGGCTTCGGCATATTCCAGACAGACCGTGATGGTCCCCGTATAGTCCGCGGTCGAGGTAATGTTGTAATACACTGGCGGATCGCAGCTGCTGAAATTGCCGGGCAGTCCGGGCCCCGTTTCGCCGGCCTCGATGCGGGTGGTGCCCACGGCAGCCACCTGTTCAAAACTGACGCTGCCCGGACCTGCCGTCACCTCGACATGATCACCCAGCGGGGTGTTGGCGGGATGGGAGGTGAAATAGATGTCGTCCAGGAAGTTGGTAATAAAATCCGTCTGAAAATAGACTTCCCCGATACCGTCATCGGTGTCTTCGAACACAAAATGACCACCGTCGGTGATATCCACCGTCGCTCCACTATCGATCAGGTTGGCCGGCACCGGGTTGTCCGGTCGTTTATAGGCCTTGGCCTGGGCATAGGGCGAGGGGCCGGCATTGGCACGCACCGCCAGGTTGCTGGTATTGGTAAAACGCATGCTTCGGATGGTCTTGTAGACCCAGGTGGCGGGATCTTCGGCGTCAAACCCGGCTACGGTCATGTCCACAAAGCGCATGAGGAACTTGCCGCTTTCGCAATTGCCCAGGGAGAGACAATCCGGATCCTCACAGACATTGGTGCCGCAGGAATAGTAGAGCAGTTTGTTCCGATCCTCCCCCGCATGCCCCCCGACCTTGCCGTCGATGGAGACCAGCGTGACCAGGGTTTCGGCGGGATCGCTGGCAAGGCCGTTGGGCACACCGTCCAGGTCGATGGCGTAGCCGGCGGTGGTACCGGCACAGATATTGTTGATGGGCACCTCGTTGGCGAAATCCCGCTCGGTGGTATGGGGTCCCATGACACCGCCGATACCGAAGCCGGCCTGATCGAGGGTGATCCAGTCGCCGGAGGAGGTGGTGAACAGCGTCAACGAGCGAAACGGTCTGGCGGTGACAATACCGACGAACAGCTGATAATTATCGGTCCGCTCAGCCGCCGGCAGCTCTTCGGTGGAAATGATATCGACAATTTCACCGGTATCGGTCCGGGCGTACAGGCGGCCACTCAGCCCCACCGCCCAGTCGAAAATGTAGATCCCGAAGGTATTCATCTCGGCGTTGCTGCCGTTGAAGTTGGCAAAGGTGATGCCGGCGGGATTTTCTTCCGTGGTGTCCTGGGAGTGAAAAAACAGAACCTTGCTGCCATCCACGGCATGGCCGGGAGTATTCCAGGTCTGCATCAAACGGGGAACCTCACAGGTCACCTCGAAATGATGGTTCAAGTCGGCCAAAGAAAAGGCCCGGGTCACCTCGGCCTCATGAATTTCATCGGGCAGATTTTCAAAGTTCTCATAGGTCAGCTCCCCGGCGTAACGAAGGAACTCCGCATGATCCGTGGTGGCCCAGCCTTGGCCATAGGCCGTTGAAAAACAAGTCACAACAGTCAACAAGACAGAAGCGGTGACGATTGAACATAGCATATGGAACTGTTTCATTCTCGCTCTCCTCTACTTGGTTTGCTCTGCGACAGACCTGTCGATTCACGACGAACGTTCAGGCATAAACAAAAAACCGCCGTGTCCTGAATTCTTTCGGGACGCGGCGGTTTTAAAATTCTACCAGGGATCGTTGTCATAGCCCCCCCTCCAGTTAAAATTTTCAAATGAATTCAATGGGGACAATGTATCGCATCGGGCCGATCGGGTCAAGCGGAGACAAAAGATCGCAACGGGCCGGACCATCGTTAAATAGTCCACGGAGTTCAATGGCTTGACAAATCAGCGGATAAATGTGGAAAAGGCCCAAGCGATAACCCCGGGCCCCTGTCTCAACTGTTACAATTCAAGCTGCAACCAACAACAAA
>JARRKW010000239.1:0-3508 GCA_037387645.1 Desulfuromonadaceae bacterium | reverse complement strand
TTGCGGCTCTGGATGCCGGCATTTTCGCGCACGTCATCGGTGACGACCAGCATGGAGGTGTAATCGGTGACCAGCGAATAGTTGAGACCAAGGTCGGTCACCTGCTGCCGCAGCTTTTGGGTTTCGCCATTTTCGCGGATTTCTGCCATGGTCTGATCGATCTGGGCCAACGCCCACAGCCGCTCCAGCTCCGGATTGTCGGGGGCAACCTGCGGCAGGGTGGCCTGGGTCCGCCAGCTCTGCTCCTGACCGGAAATCTTGGCGTGCATGCTGATGGTGACCTCGCCGTCGCCGTTGTAACGGCCGAACTGCACCAGCTGCTGGCCGGCATAGAGGTTGCCGATTTTCTGCGGCGTCAGGTCGGTGACCCGCTCGCCGGAAATCTCGATCCTTACGTCGTGCATGGCCTGATGCAGCACCTTGGCCTTGGCCTGCAGCAATCGGCCGGTGATGTCGTCGGAGTCGGAAAGGTTCATGGCGAAACCACCCGAATCGCGGGCCAACCGGTCGAGCAGCGGCTGGTTGGCGCTGTTGCCGATGACGAAGGTGAACAGGCGGATGTCGTAGTTTTTGAGCAGGTTGAGAAAATCCCCATGGGCCGTATTGCCGACGTTGGCCACGCCGTCGGTAACCAGAATCACCCCCGAGGTACGATCGTCGTCCAATCGGCGATAGGCCATCTCCAGTCCGGCAAAAAGGTTGGTGCTGCCGCCGGCCTGGATCGACTTGACCCTGGCGATCCATTGCCGCACCGTCTGCGGGTCTGCCACCACGTAGCCGCCGGTCAGGTCACTGGCGCTGTCGTCGAAGGTGATAATGCGGAAACGGTCGTTGGAACGCATCTGCCCGAGAACCCTGCCCACACCGTCGGCCAGGGTGGCGATTTTATGGCCGCTCATGCTGCCGGAAGTATCGAGGACGAAAGTCCAGTCGGTCCCTTCCCGGATCGGCTGCAGATCGGCTGCGGGGGTCACCACCAGCATGAGGGTCCCCTGGCTGCTGGCGTCGGCCCTGTAGGGAATCAGTTCGATGCGGGCCGGCACGCTGTCGTCGAGACGGTAGTAGAAAACGATATCCTTCTTCAGCTCCGAACCCTGCGGCCGATCGATGGTGACGTCGATGATGTCGCCGGCGTTTTCTTCCCCCATGCCGCCGCTGCGCTGCACCACGGCTTCCTGATCCAGGCCGGGCAGGCGCACATCCTTGACCGGGAAGGCCGATTGCAACTGCAGATGAAAGTGGAAGGGACCGGCGACCCGATCATCGACGGACCAGAAGGCGAGCTGCTCCTCGTCAACATTCCCCTCGGCCAGGGGATAGAGGTAGCGGCCGACGTTCAGGTCGATTTCCAGCGGCTGGTAATAGACCAGTCGCACCCGCGCCTCACTCTGGGCCGGCACGTTGCCGACCCGGACCACGAAGGTTGTGTAGTCGTTCTTTTCCGCCAGCGCGGTCTGGTTGCCCCGGGCTTTCTGCTCTTCATAGATCTGTTTGGCCTGTTTTTTCTCAATCACCTCGCCGAGAATTTCCCGACCATCGATCCACAGGGACAGTTCCGACAGGCTGGCCTGCTTCGGCAGCGGGAAGGAATAGATCCCTTCGAGGGGAGCCTGGCCACCGTTGCTGAAGGTCTGATCGACTTCGGTGCGAACGAAGCCGTTATTGATGAGGACCTCGACCCGGTGGGAACCGATGGTCAGAGCCGAGTCATCGCCGCCACCGACCGGTTTGAGCAGGCCGGCGGCCAACGACAGGGTTGAGCAGCACAACAGCAACAGTAGCGTTCCCCCGAAAACAAACCGGTTTGGCAGGAATTTTTTCATGGTGGGCCTCCTGAAAATATGAGTGTCTGTCCTCGACATTTCAGGGGCCATGCCATAACTTGGATGAGATATTAAACAGTCGATATCACAAGAAAAAACCAGAACACCCGGCAAGCATTCCCGCCTCGCGCAAAATAGTTACTGGCATTTAAGGTACAACTGATGTACATATAATGCATGACGATCAAAACAAGATTAGAATCCGAGGAGCGCCGGTTTTTCCAACTGGTCAGCGAAATCGCCTTCAGCAACCCCTTCAGCGACAAGCGCGATCGACTGAATAAGCAACTGGCGGGACGGACCGCGACAGGCGGAAAAAACCTGCTGCCGGGGGTGATCGACGCGGTGCAGCAGCGGGTAACCGCCATGGAGCGGGCCGGGCGGGCGAATCTGGCCCTGTACGGGGAGGAGGATCGCCACTGTCTGACCCTGGGCCTGCTGTTTGCGCTCTTCCATCACTACCTGGGAGCCTTCGACGAACTGATTCAGCAGCAGCTGCGCGAAGGGGATCAGCCCTGCGCCGTCCCCTTTTCCGGCGAACTGCTGGCACGGCTGTGCGAGCTGGGCTTCAAAGCAGCGGAGGCACGCCACTATCTGGCTTTCTTCTACCAACTGCGGCGGGCCTTCTACTTCATCGAACAACTGGTCGGCCAAAGCCCCTCCATGCGCCAGCTGCGCTGCGCCCTCTGGAACAACATCTTCACCCACAATCCCCAGCGTTACGAGGAACGGCTCTGGAACCGGATGGAGGATTTCTCCACCCTGCTGCTGGGCGAAACCGGCACCGGCAAGGGCGCGGCCGCCGCAGCCATCGGCCGAAGCGGCTACATCCCTTTCGATGAGAAACGCGGGCGCTTTGCGGAAAGCTTCACCCGAAACTTCATCGCCATCAACCTCTCCCAGTTCCCCGAAGCCCTCATCGAATCGGAACTCTTCGGCCACAAAAAAGGCGCCTTTACCGGCGCCATCGATGCTCACCAGGGGATTTTCGCCCGCTGCGTGCCCCATGGCGCGATCTTTCTCGACGAAATCGGTGACGTTGCGGTGCCGGTCCAGATCAAACTGCTCCGGGTGTTGCAGGAGCGAACCTTCTCCCCGGTCGGCAGCCACGACAACAAACCGTTTCGCGGCCGCATCATCGCCGCCACCAACCGGCCCCTGAACGAACTGCGGCGCTCCGGCAACTTCCGCGACGATTTTTACTACCGGCTCTGTTCCGACCTGATCGAGGTGCCGCCCCTGCGCCAGCAGCTCAGCGAGGACCCTGCCTCCCTCGACGCCCTGCTGACGTACCTGCTGACGCGGATCCTCGGTGCGACCGATGCCGAGCTGGTCAAGACCATCCGCCGGTCCCTGCAACGCGACCTGCCCGCCAATTACCGCTGGCCGGGCAACGTCCGCGAACTGGAGCAGGCGGTGCGCCGCGTGCTGCTCAACGGCAGCTACGCCGGCGACCCTTTCGCCCACCCGATCACGGAAGACAACCTGCAACTGCTGGCGGATACCGGCGAGATGAACGCCCAGGAAATGCTGAGCCGCTACTGCCGGCAACTACACCGGCGCTTCGGCACCTACGAGGAAGTGGCGCGGCGGACCCAACTCGACCGCCGCACGGTGAAGAAATATATTCAGGGGGATTGATCGGACATCCTCTCAAACAGCCGATCACTGCTTATTGATTGAGA
>JARRKW010000238.1:0-3511 GCA_037387645.1 Desulfuromonadaceae bacterium | reverse complement strand
AGTTCCTCCGGGCCGAGCAGGTGTGTCAGCCGCTCCTTCATCTCACTGGCGGCCTTGTTGGTGAAGGTGACCGCCAGAATCTGCCAGGGGGGGACTTCCCGATTACGGATCAGGTGGGCGACCCGGTGGGTCAGGGTGCGGGTTTTTCCGGAGCCGGCGCCGGCCAGCAGCAGCAGCGGCCCCTGCAGGTGCAGTACCGCCTGGCGTTGGGGCGGGTTGAGTCCGGCCAGCAGATCGGTCACCTTACTGGTCCTCCAGGGTTTTGCTCATCAGAGCCCGATTGTAGGCGGAAACCATGTCCCGGCGGGAAATGATGCCGAGCAGCTTGCGGTGGGTCGCCCGGTCGACCACCGGCAGCTGCTCGATGTTGCGGTAACCGATTTTACGCATGGCCCGATCGAGATCCTCGTCCTCATGGGCGGTGATGACGTTTTCCGTGGCCAGTTCCTTGACCACCACCAGATCCATCAGATCCCGCTCGAACACCACCCCCATGAAATCCTGCACCGAGATGATGCCGGTAAGCTCGCCATTGGCGTCCACCAGGGGGAAGTTGGTGTGCTTGGTCTGTTCGATGAAATCGGCGAACTGGCCCAAGGTCATGTTTTCCGGGATGGTTTCCACCTCCGTCACCATGACGTCGCAAACCCGTATCGATTTCATGATGTTGCGTTCTTTGCCCGATTCGAGATCAATGCCGGCGCGGGAGAGTTCCAGGGTCTCCAGACTGTCTTTTTTGAAATGGCGGGCCACGGCGGTGCCGATGACGCAGGTCGTCATGATGGGAATGATGACCTCGTAACTGTCGGTGATTTCGAACAGCAGAAAGATGGCGGTCATGGGCGAATGGGTGGCCGCCGCCAGGAAGGCGCCCATGCCGACTAGGGCATAGGCTCCCGGCGCGATATCCAGCGTCGGCAGCAGTTGCGCCACCAGATAGCCGAAAGCGCCGCCGGTTACGGCGCCGAGGTACAGGCAGGGGGCGAACATACCCCCGGGCAGTCCCGAACCAAGGGTGATGGAGGTGGCGATCGCCTTGGCCAGCACCAGGGCGGCGAGCAAATACCAGGTTGGCTGAATCCAGGTCTGGTCGCCGACCAGCACGGTTTCGATGAAATCGTAGCCGTTGCCGAAAACCTGGGGGAAGCCGACGCCGATCAGGCCCACCAGCAGGCCGCCGAGCACCGGTTTGCTCAATTTCGGGATTTTGATGGCGTCAATGCCGTCCTTGATGCGGAAATGGGTATCGATGAAGGCCGCCGCCAGGGTGCCGATCACCAGCCCCAGCAATACGTAGAGGCCGAATTCCCAGGGGTTGTGCACGGTGTAGTGAGGCGCGTAGATTTCCGAAATGTTTCCCAGCAAAGCACGGGAAATAACCGTGGCCATGCCGCTGGCAATGACGATGGAGGTGAAGCTGGAGAGCTCAAAGGCGGAGAGCAGCACGATTTCCTGGGCGAAAAAGACCCCGGCAATGGGAGCATTGAAGGTGGCCGCCACCCCGGCGGCGGCGCCGCAGGCGACCAGGATTTTGAGACGATCGCCGCTCATTTTGAACATCTGCCCGAATTGCGAGCCGATGGAGCCGCCAATGGTGGCGATGGGACCTTCCTGCCCGGCGCTGCCGCCGGTTCCCAGGGTGATGGCGGCGGCGAAACCGCGGGTGAAAATCGGCCGCAGGCGCAATTTCGCTCCGCGCAGATTGACCCGTTCAAGAAAACCGGCAAAGCCCCCTTTCAGGTCCTGTCCAAACCAGTGCCACAGGGGGATCATCAGGATGCCGCCGAGGGCCGGAAAGAGAATGACCGCAAAGCGTTCCGGACTCCATGCGGTCAGGGAAAAGCCGAACAACCGTTCTCCCTGCTCGAAAATGCCCCAGTGCACGAATTCGATGGTTTTGCGAAAGGCGTAATTTCCCAATCCGCCGAGCAGGCCGATAATGACCGCCAGAATGATCAGAAAGGTATTTTCGCTGATACGGAAATGTCCGAGCAGCTTGGTCAAGAGTAGACGTTGCCGCTCGGACTTGCGATGGGAAGAAGACAAAATGATTACTCCACGGTGACGCTTTTGGCCAGGTTACGAGGTTGGTCGACATCGGTTCCCTTGAGCACGGCGATATGATAGGCCAGCAGTTGCAGGGGAACCGAGGTGATGATCGGCATCAGATCATCGATGATAGCGGGAATCCGCAGCAGAGCGTCGGCCTTGTCCCGGAGATCGGCGTTGCCGGCGTCGGTGATGGCGATGACTTTTCCGGCCCGGGCCTGGACTTCCTGCATGTTGGAAACAACCTTTTCAAAGGTATCGTTTTCCGGGACGATGACCACCACCGGCATGTGTTCGTCGATGAGGGCGATAGGCCCGTGTTTCATTTCGCCGGCGGGATAGCCTTCGGCATGGATATAGGAGATTTCCTTGAGTTTGAGCGCCCCTTCCAGGGCGACCGGATACTGGTTGCCCCGTCCCAGGTAGAGAAAGTCCCGGGCGCTCATGAAATCCCGGGCGATGTCCTCGATGGTGTCATTCAATTCGAGGGTTTCTTCGACTTTGCGCGGCAGCATCAACAAACCCTGGGCCAGGTCCCGAAAGCGCTCAGCCGAAAGGGTTTGCCGGGCCCGGCCCAGTCTCAGGGCAAACAGAAACAGGGCCACCAGCTGGGTGGTGAAGGCCTTGGTCGAGGCGACGCCGATTTCCGGGCCGGCGTGGGTGTAGATGACGCCGTGGCATTCCCGGGGGATGGAGGATTCCACCACATTGCAGATGGCCACCACCTTTCCGCCCTTGCCTTTTGCTTCGCGCAAGGCGGCCAGGGTGTCGGCGGTTTCGCCGCTCTGGCTGATCAGCAGGGTCAGGGTGTTGGCACCGACGATCGGGTCGCGATAGCGGAATTCGCTGGCGATGTCGACTTCGACCGGAACCCGACAGAATTTTTCGATCATGAATTTCCCGACCAGACCGGCGTGCCAGGAGGTGCCGCAGGCGACGATGCAGATTTTTTCCAGAGCCTGTAACGAGTTATTGCACAGGTTGAGGTCTTCGAGATAGACACTTGCCTCTTCCTCCCGCAGTCGTCCGGCCAGGGTGTCGGCGATGGCTCGCGGTTGCTCGTAGATCTCCTTGAGCATGAAGTGTTTGTAGCCCCCCTTTTCGGCCATCAGCGGGCTCCAGGTGATGGTCTTGGCCGGTCGCTGCACCGGATTGCCTTCCAGGTCGCTCAAGCTCATGGCGCCGTTGTGGAAAACGACCATTTCACCGTCTTCGATGAAAATCATTTCGCGGGTGTGCGAGAGCATGGCCGGGATGTCGGAGGCGACGAAATTTTCGCCGTTCCCCTGACCGACGACCAGGGGTGAGCCGAGTTTGGCGGCGATCATTTTGTCCGGTTCCTGTTCGCAGAGGATAACGACGGCGTAGGATCCCCGCACTTCCTTCAGGGCCAAACGTACGGCAGCGAGGAAGTCGTGGGTGTTTCTGAAATGCTCATCGATCAGATGGGCAATGATTTCAG
>JARRKW010000237.1:0-3964 GCA_037387645.1 Desulfuromonadaceae bacterium | reverse complement strand
TATTGGCGTATTCAGCCATGAAGAAGAGCGCATATTTCATGGAGGAATATTCGGTACAGAAACCGGAAACCAGCTCGCTCTCACATTCGGGGAGGTCAAACGGGGTCCGGTTGATTTCCGCCAGGCTGGTTACCATGAACAGCACGAAGGCCAGCGGCTGCGTGAAGATGTACCAGTTCGGCAGAAAGCTGATGCTGCCCCAAAGGGGCAGCCGTTGCAACGCAACGATCTCCTTCAGGCTCAGGGTACCGGAGAGCATGAAAACCGCGATGATCGACAGGGCCGCGGCCAGCTCGTAGGAGATCATCTGGGCCGAGGAACGGATACCACCCAGCAGGGAGTACTTGTTGTTGGAGGCCCAACCGGCCAGAACGATACCGTAAATGCCCAGACCCGCCATGGCCAGAACGTACAGGATGCCCACATTCAGATCGGTAATCTGCTGGGGAATAATAAGGTTATCGTAGACGATATCGGGCCCGAAGGGGACCACCGCCATGGTGATAAAGGCCGGGACCAGGATCATCATCGGCGCCAGGATGAAAGGTACCTTACTGGCCTCGGCAGGAATGATGTCTTCCTTGAAGAACAGCTTTAAACCGTCGGCAATCGGCTGCAGCAGACCATGCCAGCCGGTGCGCATGGGACCGACACGGGTCTGCATATGTCCGATGAGTTTCCTTTCCAACCAAGTGGCATAGGCAACCATCAGAATAACAACCACGAAAACCACCAAAATTTTGGCGATCATCGCTCCGAAAAATAGGGGCCAGTTGTTCGAGAGGCTCAGCAGTTCAGGCGTCATGATAATCCTCTTTGTTGACTGATTTAGGGCTAGGTACGCGCCAATTAAACGGTTAAATACCCGATTGGTTTTGTTTCTTTAACTCATCGAGATGCTGCAACAGATAATTGGCATCGCGATGTTGCGGATTGATCTGCAGGGCCTTATGCAAATGCGTTTCAGCTTCCTGCAAACAATCCAACTGAATCTGGCATTCCGCCAGCCGCACACGGGTGTCGGCATCTTTCGGATTCAGTTTGAGAACTTCGTTATATGCTCCGATCGCTCGATGCAACTCACCCAGCTTGCGGCAAGTTTCACCAAGCATGAAATAACCTGGTGAAAATCGATTTTTCGAAGTTATAGAGACTTCAAACTCTCTCGCTGCTTCGGACAGCATTCCTGCTTTGAAGAGCGCCATACCGAGTTCGAAGCGGGCGGCGGTATAGGAAGAACTGATTCCGACAACCACCCTGAATTTATCGATCGCGGCCTGGTTATCGCCTTTTTGCGAATGCACCATACCAAGGATGAACAGCGCCCGGGTGTATTCCGGGTTGATTCGCACAGCACTTTCCAATGCCTGCTGCGCTTTATCCAGATCCGCGTTTCGCAGATAAGAAAGCCCCAACCGGTAGTAGGTTTCGGCACTGCCGGGATTGAATTTGAGCGCTTCCTGAAAAGCAGAAACACTGGAAGCCAAATCCCCCTGTCCGTACAGGGCCAAACCCAATTTAAAATAGATCCGAAAAGGTTCTTTCTCGCCTTTCAACGCCTCTTTAAAAGAGGCCACTGCGCCACTTAAGTCTCCCCGATCGTAAAGCGCCAACCCTTTATAGTAGTGACCTTTGCTGAAATCCTGATTTTCCTCGAGGATTTCATTCCAAAGGGCCAGCGCTTCCTCAATCTGTCCCCGATGGTACCGCTCCAGCGCTTGCTGGTGCAAAGCAAGGACGTCTCGTTTCAAACTGGCACCACATTGCTCGCAATATCGTGCCTTAGGGGAAACCACTGCACTGCATTCGGGGCACCCCATATCGACTCCAGAGAGAGCTGGTTATTTTTTCAACTCCACCGCGATAGCAGCTTCCCCCTGATAGATTCGATTTACGCCCGCTTGTTCAAAATGGTACGGAACGAAAACCACCCCTTTGGGAAGACGATTGCCAACCTTAGCCTTGACCTTGAGTTCGCCGTTAGCGGCTTTCACCGTGACCAGATCGCCTTCGGCAACCTTCAAGGCCTGGGCATCTTCCCGACCCAGCTCAATATAGCTTTCGGCAACAACGGCCAGGGGGCCTTTGGCGTGGGTCGACAGGGTGCCACTGTGATAGAGGGCACTGCCGGTCAGCAGCAGGTGTTTGCCCTTAATGGCCTTGGCGCCGCCAACAGCAACCAGCTGTTTCTTGGGAAGACTGAGATTTTCACCACCCCAGACCGTTCCTTGCGGTCCAATTTCATCGAAATTGATGCCGGCATATCCCGCAACCTGTCCGGCGATGGCCGAGAAAATGGCTGCCGGCCCGGTATAGGAGACCTGGGCACCGAGGCTGGCCAGGAGTTTCTCCAGAATAACCCGGTCGGTTTTGGCTTCACCCGGGCTCTTGATACCGGCCCGCAGTCGCTGAATCCGCCGCTCACCGTTAGTGAAAGTGCCGTCTTTCTCGGCAAAGCTACAGGCCGGCAGAACCACATCCGCCTGCTGCGCCGTCGGCGACAGGAACAGATCCTGAACCACCACGAAGGAGGCTTTCTCCAGCGCCGCTTCAACACCGGCACGGTTAGGATAGGAGGAAACCGGGTCTTCCCCCAGGATATAGAGACCGGAGAGTTTCCCTCCAGCCAGAGCTTCCAACATGGCCTGGGCCCCGAGACCACCTTTACCGGGGAGGATCCCCAGGTCGATGGCGCCTTGGCTGTTGGCTTTTTCGCCACAGAGATAGAGTCCGCAACCTTCCTGACCGGCATTGCCGCAGAGGATGGCGAGGTTGGCCGCCGCCAGCCCCAGTTCCTTGCTGTTGGCCGTATAGGGCAGGCCGTAGGCCAGCAGGATAGCTGTCTTTTTAGCCGCAGCCAGTTTGCGGGCGGTGCTGCGAATGGCCTCCTCGGATACGCCGGTATCCTTGGCCACCTTGTCCGCGCCGTACTTGCTGAGTTGTTTCTTCAGCTCATCCAGTCCGGCAACACCGTCGGTGACGGCGAGATTTTCTTCGATCAACACCTGGGCGATGGCGTTGAGGACATTGACTTCCATCCCCGGAGCATGCAGCAGGGTCTCGGCGCCGGGCAGTTTGTCGAGCTTGCCTTTCTTGTCGCCAATTACCATGAGTTCGGCATGGTTGGCGCGGATGGCCTGATTGACCACCATGCCCACCACCGGGTGGGTTTCATAGAAGTCACTGCGGATGGCCAGAATGGCATCGCAGGCTTCGATCTGCGGGAAGGTCCCGGTGGAAGCCTGAACACCCAGGGTCTCCGCAAGACCTTCGGTCACTCCCTTGTAACATTCCCCGCCGGAATGATCGATGTTTTCCGTGCCGATTTCCTTGGCGAGTTGCTTGACCAGAAACAGCTCTTCGTTGCTCAAACGCCCGCCGGCGAGAATGCCGAGCCCTTTGTCGTTTTTGGCGGCCTTCAGGCCATCCGCGCCAACCATGCCGTCCTCATGGTAAGTGGCGACAAGAAAGGCAAGGTCGACACACTGCCCGACAACTGGCCGGAACCAGCTCCCCATCCTTGCGTATGAGGTGTTGGGTCATACGCTGTTCGCTGTTGATGTAGCTGTAGCCGAAGCGGCCACGGATACAGAGATTGCCGTCATTGACGCCGGTCTTGTCGTTGAAACGAATGGTCTCAACCTTGTTGTCCAGAATTCCCAGGGTCACGGTACAGCCGTTGCCGCAGTAACCGCAGACGCTGTCGACTTCCTTGAGCTGCCAGGGGCGGGCCTTGAACTTGAAGGGCCGCGGCAGAATGGCGCCCACCGGACACATGGAAACGCACTGGCCGCAGAACTCGCAATTCAAACCGCGATCGTACGCCGTGGCGATTTTGGTCTCGAAACCCCGGTTGATGAAGGAGTAGGAACCGTAACCCACCACCTCGTCGCAGACCCGCACGCATTTTCCGCACAGGACGCAACGGTTCATATTGCGCTCGATCAGGGGATTGATCTCGTCC
>JARRKW010000236.1:0-3515 GCA_037387645.1 Desulfuromonadaceae bacterium | reverse complement strand
TCTGCACCCTGCTGGGGCGGGCTCAGCCCCTTTATCTCAATACCCATTTCAATCATCCGCGCGAACTGACTCCGGCGGCGGCCTCGGCCTGTGCCCGGCTGGCCGCCGCCGGGATTCCCCTGGGCAACCAGACCGTCCTGCTCAAAGGAGTCAACGATAATGCCGAGGTTCTGGCCGAGCTGTTCCGAGGTTTGCTGAAGATCCGGGTGCGTCCCTATTATCTGCACCATATGGATCTGGTTCGCGGCACCGGCCATTTTCGCTGTTCGGTCCGAACCGGAAAAGGAATCCTGCAGGCGTTGCGGGGACAGCTTTCCGGCATGGCGCTTCCCCATTATGTGATGGATCTACCGGGAGGCCGGGGCAAGGTGCCGGTGACGGCGGACTATGTGGACGTTGTCGGGGACGAGGTGCGGGCGCGGACGCCGGAAGGGGACGAGGTGCGGTTTGCCGAGGTGACCTGAGTAAAGGGTTAGCGATAATCCTTTCGACTTGGCCGCTATTCAACCATGACCCGGTTGCGACCTGTTTCCTTGGCACGGTAAAGGGCCTGATCGGCCTGGGCAACCAGCTTTTCGGGTGAGTCGACCTGATGCGGATACATGCAGGCGGCGCCCAGGCTGACCGTGACATGGGGAGCGACCGTCGAGGCGCGGTGCTGAATCTGTTGCTCGCGTACCGCCTGTAATGCCCGTTGGGCAACCCGCAGGGCGCCCCTGCTGTCGATTCCGGGCAACAGCAGGGCAAATTCTTCGCCGCCGTAGCGGGCCACCAGATCGGCCGGGCGCAGTACCGAGTTCTTCAGTGCCTGGGCGACCCGCCGCAGGCATTCATCCCCTTCCTGATGGCCATAGCTGTCGTTGTATTTCTTGAAAAAGTCGATGTCGCCCAAAATCAGGGCAAAGGGCTTTTGTTCCCGGGCCAGGCGGCGCCATTCGCCGGCAAGGGTTTCATCGAAGCAGCGACGGTTGGCCACCTGGGTCAGGCCGTCAACCCGGGCCATCTGTTCCAGGGCGCGATTGGCGCGCTCCAGTTCTTCTTCGGCCTTTTTCCGGTCGGTGATATCCTTGAACTGGCCGACGAAGCCGGAGGAACCGTCCAGGGTCAGCAGTGGAGCGGTGGAAAGGATGAAGTGTCTGTGTTCTTCCGCCGCGGTGGTCATCTGAATGTCAATTTCCTGACAACTTTCCAGCCCCTTGCCGCTGGTCAGGGGACAGACCCCGGAATCACATTTCTGGTATTCGATCAGGGCTGAGCAGATCGTGCCGATAACCTCTTCCTGGGTCTTGCCCAGCAAGGCCAACATGGCATTGTTGGCGCGGACCACCACGCCATCCTCACGCACGACCCACATGGCATCGGTACAGGCGTGAAAGATCTGCTCCAGTTCCATGCTCGACATTTCAGCTTGCAGCAGTTGGCAATTGTTGTCGCTTACCGCTTGCTCCAACGTCTTCTGCATGTTTTCCAGATCCTGGCAGGCAGCCCGCAGGCGCTGGTTTTCCGCTTCAAGTGAAGTGATGGACTGTTCATATTGTTCGTAGTCGTTTGACAAAGCTTCGGTCCCCGGCGTGGATTGCAAACGGCTTTTTCGTTCCCGATCTGCTGCTGTCGACGGCCTTTTCCCCGCTTCAAATAAGCGTGTCTCGCAACGGTTGGCGAAATCGATGGACTTAACGTTCATGGGCGGCTTGAAAATGGAACTCGCCGAGAAGAATGCGGATGGTGGCGGGAGCAGACCGGCGACTCAATTCTCTTACCGTTCCTTGGATAGAACTAATCCTATTGCAAATATTACTCCAAGCGAGCTGGAAGGTCTGAGGAAAAATGCAATAGGTTCGTTGTTGCTGCCGGGGCCCAATTGAATGGGTGGAAGAAAACGGCCTGTGGTTTCCAATCAGCTAGATTTTTCAATAGCCTGTATATCATTCCTCAGGTTTGTTTGGCGAACAACCGGCACCCGGCCAGACTGGCGCAACCGTAACTGCCGGCGGCGGCGATGGTGACTGCATGGAAGCCGGCCTGAATAGCGATGAGGGTGGCCAGCGAGGTGCCTAGGACCGACAGACAGCCGTTGATGCCCCAGGCCCAGGGGACCGCTTCGGGTTGGCGGCGATGGAGTTGCCCGAGACCGAGGGGAAAGGGGAGCCCCATGATGAAGCCGATGGGAATCAGCAGCAGCAGGGCCAGGGGCATGCGCCAGCTTTCCTCCAGGGGGATTGTCAGACCTAGTAACGTCTTCAGCAGTAGGGGATAGGGGATTAGCACCAGGGCGATGAGGGCCGAGGTCCGTTGTGGGCCGAAAAACCGGGACGGGAGCCGGCTGGAGCTGGCGCTGCCGATGCCGGATCCGAGCAACAGGGCGCAGATAACCGCCGCCGCGGCCTGTACCGGATGCCCCAGATAGAGCACGCAATGGTGAATCAGGACGATTTCCACCAGCATGTAGCCAAGGCCGAGACCACCGAAGTAGCCGATCACCGCACTACGACGGCCGCCCCGCCAGCCGAGGCGCAACAGCGGCAGCAGAATCAGGACAACGGCGGCGGCAGCCGTAAGGACGAAGGTGACAAGAACCACCAGGGTTCCGAGTTCCATGGCCGGCAATACCCGTCGGCCGAACAGTTCGGTCAGATACGGCAGGGTTTGCCAGCGCAGAAACTGAGAAAAGAACGGTCGGTTGTCGTCGGTCGGTTGGATGTTAAACAGATAATCGGCGTACAGCAGGGTATGGTCGCCGCTGATGATCCGGTCCAGCTGTTGAAAAAGGGCTTGGTCCGGTAACTGGTTGAAACGATCCCGTTCTTCGGGTCGCAGTCCCGGCAGCAGTAACGGATCGAAACCCAGATCGTTGCAGAACCGTCGGATGCGGGTGATTTCGTCGGCATTCAGGGCCGAACGTTTCAGACAGAAACTGACCGTTCCCCAGCCCCGTACCGCGACCAGATGCGAGGTCGGATCGGTGATGCCCTCAGCATTGAGGAGGTCGACCAGGGTTGCCGCCAGGCGCAGGGAAGTGCGCGGCGGGTAATCCATCCAGGCCGACAGGCAGAGTATGCCGTCGGGGGTGAGATGTCGCCAGATGCTGGTAAACGCTTCCCGCGTCAGGCTGTATTGTTCGTGCAGGGCAAAGACCCCGGCGGTGCCGCCGAAGGCGCCCAGGGTCGGCAGCAGCACCAGGTCGTATCGGTGCCGATCGCCGGCCAGCCAGGTTCGTGGCTCGACGGTGGCCAGTTGTATTTGCGGCCCGGCAAAGAAGGTTCCGGTCGTTTGCGGGTAGTGGTGGCGCAGCAATGCCAACGCCGCCCGGTGCGGTTCCACCGCGACCACCTTGGTGGCCCGGTGATTCAGTGCCTGCGCCGCCGTCAGGCCGGTGCCGGCGTTTAATACCAGGACCGAGGTGGGGGAGCGGATGGCGAAGGGCAACCCTTGCGGGGTGAAATCGAGCAGGCGGGCGGTTTCGGGATAGGACTCGGCCGGGATAAAGCCGAACCAGTCGCCGTTGTTGAACAGGG
>JARRKW010000235.1:0-3515 GCA_037387645.1 Desulfuromonadaceae bacterium | reverse complement strand
TGTTTTTCAGCTCCGCCCGGGTGCCGAACTCCTTCTGGCCCCAGGGACGGATGGAAACGTTGGCGTCACAGCGGAAGGAACCCTGCTCCAGGTTGCCGTCGCAGATGCCGAGATAGACCACGATCTGATGCAGCTTTTTCAGGTAGGCGATGGCTTCGTCGGAGGAGCGCATGTCCGGTTCGGAAACGACTTCCAGCAGCGGGGTGCAGGCGCGGTTGAGATCGACGAAGGAGTTGCCGGCGGTCTCCGGCGTTTCCCCGTGCAGCAGCTTGCCGGCATCCTCTTCCATGTGAATGCGGGTGATGCCGATGGTTTTGGCACCCCCCTCTTCCGTTTCGATATCCAGATGGCCGTGTTCGCAGACCGGCAGGTCGAACTGGGAGATCTGGTAGCCCTTGGGTAGGTCGGGATAGAAGTAGTTTTTGCGGGCGAAAATGGAGCGCGGGGCGATGCTGCAATGGGTCGCCAGGCCGGCCTTGATGGCGTATTCCACCGCCTGTTTATTGAGCACCGGCAGCGCTCCGGGCAGGCCCAGGCAGACCGGGCAGGTCTGGGAGTTGGGCGATTGACCGAATTCGGTGGAGCAGCCGCAGAAGATCTTGGTTTTGGTGGTCAGCTGGACATGGACTTCCAGTCCGATGACGACTTCATATTTGGATTTCATGAAAAAATTCCTTTAACAAATCCTGGCGACAGAGACACAGAGGAATCCGGTGACGCTGTGACGAATAGGTTCAGATTTGCGGTGCCTGTTGGTGCCATTTTGTCGCCTGCTCGAAGGCGTAGGCCGATTGCAGAATGGTTTCCTCGGCAAAGGGTTTGCCGATGAGCTGCAGGCCGATGGGCAGCCCGGCGGCGCTTTGACCGCAGGGGAGGCTCATGGCGCAGGTGCCGGCCAGGTTAACCGGAATGGTGAAAATGTCCGAAAGATACATCTGCAGCGGATCTTCGGTTTTTTCGTTGATTTTAAAGGCCGCCGTCGGCGCCACCGGCGTGAGGATGACGTCGACCTGGTTGAAGGCGTCGAGAAAATCCTGCCGGATCAGGGTGCGGACCTTCTGCGCTTTGAGGTAGTAGGCATCGTAGTAGCCCGAAGAGAGGGCATAGGTGCCGAGCATGATGCGGCGCTTGACCTCGGGGCCGAAGCCGGCGGCTCGACTCTGCATGTACATGTCGATGAGTCCCTGGCCGGCATCGAGGCGCTGACCGTAGCGGACGCCGTCGTAGCGGGCCAGGTTGCTCGAAGCTTCGGCGGTGGCGATGAGGTAGTAGCAGGCCACCGCGTAACCGGTATGGGGCAGGGAAACCTCGACGATTTCGGCCCCCAGCTCACGATAGGTCTGAATGGCGGTGTCGATGGCCCGTTGCACCTCGGCATCGAGGCCCTCAATGAAATACTCCTTCGGCAGGCCGATTTTCAGCCCCTTGACCCCATTTTTCAGATTCTTGCGGTAATCGGGCACCGCGCGGTTGACGGAGGTGGAGTCGGCCGGATCATAACCGGCCACGGCCCCCAGCAGCAGGGCGCAGTCTTCCACGTCCCGGGTAACCGGGCCGACCTGATCCAGGGAGGAAGCGTAGGCGATGACCCCATAACGGGAAACCCGGCCATAGGTCGGCTTGAGGCCGACCACCCCGCAGTGGGAGGCGGGCTGGCGGATGGAGCCGCCGGTGTCGGTGCCCAGGGCCGCCGGAGCCTGCAGGGCCGCCACCGCGGCGGCGCTGCCGCCGGAGGAACCGCCGGGAACGCAGTCGAGATTCCAGGGGTTGCGGACCGGACCGTAGGCGCTGTTTTCGTTGGAGCTGCCCATGGCGAACTCGTCCATATTGAGTTTGCCGAGAATGACCGCGCCCTGTTCCTTGAGTTTGCGAACCGCCGTGCCGTCGTAGGGGGGAATAAAGTTGTCGAGGATTTTCGAGGCACAGGTGGTGCGAATCCCCTCGGTCACAAAAATGTCCTTGAGGGCCAGGGGGATGCCGGTCAGAACCCCGAATTTGCGCTCGCCGCATTCCTTGGCCAGCAGTTTGTCCGCTTCGGCCGCCGTTTGCAGGGCCTGCTCGCGACAGACGGTGATGAAGGCATTGATCTGGTCGTTGCTGGCCTCGATGCGGGTCAGAAAGGCTTCGGTGATGTCCACCGAACTCAGTTGGCGCTTGAGCAGCTTGTCGTGCAGCGCATGGATGGTGAGATCCGTCAATTGCATGCGGTAACTCCAGTTATGTTCAGGAATCGCAACGCCTTAGGGTTGCGGATTCCGTTATTCGATGACTTTGGGTACCCGAAAACAGTCGTTGCTGGCATCGGGGGCATTCTGCAGGGCCTTGGCGACGCCGATGGAGGGTTTGATCAGGTCGGGACGGAAGGCGTTTTCCATGGGGACGGCGTGGGAGGTGGGCAGAATACCGTCGGTATCCAGCTCATTGAGTTGTTCGACGTAGCCCAGGATGGCATCCATCTGCCCGGTCAGGGCCTCCAGTTCGGCATCCTGCAGAGCCAGTCTGGCCAGGCGGGCGACGTGCTCGACTTCGGCGCGGGTTATTTTCATTGCGGATGTCCTCTATTCAGGAAGGTTGTGGCGCAAATGACAAGCCCACAAGCTAACATGGACGGGAGGCGTTTTTCAAGGTTTAACCCGGTTGCGCAGCAGGGTTTTTCGCGAAATGTACCGGTGGTTGCCCCGTCGGGCCAAGTCCTGCATGTGGCCAGGTCGGCAAATGTCCAGTCCTTAGAAACGGAAAAATGTATATGGCAACAACGGTAGGCGAAGAAGGGGAAACTTTTCCGTCCGGATGAAAATCGTTATATCGGGACATCAACCCGTTTTCGTTACAAGTGTGTTGTTTGAGTGAGAGGGAAATAGCCGCCAGACTATTGATGGATGCTCATGAAAAAGCGAATTGACTCAGTTGCATTTCCGCCGGAGCAAGTTTATACTTGGCAATCGGGAACAGGTCGGATGGTGACCGAAAATTTACGACCCAGGAGAAATCAGATGAAAAGAATGTTCGCAATAGGATCCGTATTGGTTTTACTGGTAGGGGGTTGTGCCGCGCCGCAAAACAAGACTCAGAAGGGCGCCGTGATTGGTACCGGTGTTGGCGCCGCCGTTGGCGCCGGTCTGGGGCAGGCCATCGGTGGGGATACCGAGGCAACCCTCATTGGTGCCGGTATTGGTGCTCTGGCCGGTGGTCTGGCCGGTGGTTCCATTGGTCGCTACATGGACAATCAGGAAGCGGCCATGCGCCAGCAACTGGCAGCGGTCGAGGGGGCCAGCGTACAGCGTCAGGCCGACATGCTGGCGGTAACCTTCAAGTCCGATGTGCTGTTCGATTTCGGCTCGGCGGCGGTCAAACCCGGCGCCTATGACGAACTGATGCGGGTAGCCCAGGTGCTCAACCAGTATCCGCAGACCAATATCGTTATTGCCGGTCATACCGACAGCGTTGGTACCGATGCCGCCAACCAGTTGCTCTCCGAGCGGCGGGCTTCTGCGGTGAAAAATAGCCTGGTCGGC
>JARRKW010000234.1:0-3525 GCA_037387645.1 Desulfuromonadaceae bacterium | reverse complement strand
GGGTCAGAGGCTCGTCGGAAAACTTCTGCCGAACCTCGAAAATCTGCTCGCAATCATCACACTGATACTCGTACATGGGCATGGGTCAATCCTCCAATAGAAAATTCCCCGCTAATTTAATGATTTCATCCCCATTTGTCAAGTCCTGCCGGGACAAAAAGCCTGCTCCAAACCTCAGCGCAGGCCCCGAATAAAGGTCCCCACCGCTTCCACTCCATCGCTGTCGAGTATCCGGATCGCCTGACTGCCGATCACGGCAACATCCACTTTCCCCTTGAGAAACTCCACATCGGCTTTGCTGCCCACCCCGAAACCCAGGGCCAGGGGCAGGTCGGTGGCCTGGTGACAACGTTCCAGATAGGCACTCAACTCCCGGGAAAAGTCGGTCTGCGCTCCGGTAACGCCCTTGCGGGCCACGCAATAGACAAACCCGCGGGCATGGCCAGCGATTCGTTGCAGGCGTTCAACGGAACTGTTGGGGGCAAAAATGAAGATGGGATCGAGCCCGTTTGCGGCCATGGCCCGCAGATATTCGGTGGCCTCCTCGGGCGGCAGGTCCGGCACGATAGCCCCCTGCAGACCCCGTTTGGCCAGAGCTTCGGCAAATTGTTCCACCCCGTATTTAAACAGGATATTGTAATAGGTCATGACCAAAAAAGGGATGTTGAACTCCCGGCTGACTTTCTCGGCGAAATCCAGGCACTGCTCCACGCTGATGCCCGTGGCCAGAGCCTCCTGATTGGCCCGCAGAATAACCGGCCCGTCGGCAATGGGCTCGGAAAAGGGGATCTGCAATTCCATCAGCTCGACGCCGGCTTCGACCATCTCCCGGACGATCCGATAGGAAGCCTCCAGGGAGGGATAGCCGATGACAATATGGGTCATGAGCAGAATATCTTTCTGCTCCAACTGGTTGCGAATCGTCGTCTCAAGCATGATATTGCTCCGCCTTGTAGCGAATGAATTGGCGCCAGGCCGGATCCTCGAAGGCATCGGCGATGGTAAAGATATCCTTGTCGCCACGTCCGGACTGATTAATGATGATGATATCGTCGGGAGCCAGGGCCGGCGCTTCCTTGAAGGCCTGGGCAAAGGCGTGGGACGATTCCAGCGCCGGAATCAGGCCCTCCTTGCGCATGGTTAACGCTAGAGCGGCAATCACCTCGGCATCGGTGGCCGCCTCGAAACGGGCCCGGCCGCTGCGATACAGATGGGAGAGAATGGGCGACACCCCGACATAATCGAGACCGGCGGCGATGCTGTGGGTTTCCTGCATCTGGCCGTCACTGTTCTGCAGAAAATAGGTTTTATAGCCCTGGGCCACACCGATACTGGCATCCTTGGAGGCCAGGCGGGCGGCATGCCGTCCCGAATCAACCCCTTTGCCACCGGCTTCCACCCCCACCAGTTCCACCGCATCATCCAGAAACCCCGAAAAGAGGCCCATGGCGTTGCTGCCGCCACCGACACAGGCATAGACCCGCTTGGGCAGTTTTCCTTCGCGCTCGAGGATCTGCCGACGCGCCTCCTGGCCGATAATGGATTGGAAATAGGTCACCATCTCAGGAAAGGGATGAGGACCGCAGGCGGTACCGAGCACGTAATGGGTGGTATCCATATTGGAAACCCAATCACGAAAAGCTTCGTTGATGGCGTCCTTGAGGGTCCGGGAACCGTCCTTGACCGGCACCACGGTGGCACCGAGACGCTCCATCCAGAAAACATTGGGACGCTGCCGCTCCACATCCACTTCCCCCATATAAATGGTGCATTCCAGACCGTAGCGGGCCGCCATGGTGGCGGTCGCCACCCCATGCTGGCCGGCGCCGGTTTCGGCAATCACCCTTTTTTTACCCATGCGTTTGACCAGCAGGCCCTGGCCCATGACGTTGTTGGCCTTGTGGGCGCCGGTATGATTGAGGTCCTCGCGCTTGATGTAAATGCGGGCGCCGCCGAAATGTCGGGTCAGATTTTCGGCATAGGTCAGGGGCGTGGGGCGACAGGAGTAATTCGACATAATCTCCACGTATTCCCGCCAGAATGCCGGATCGGCTTTGGCCGCCTCGAAAGCGGCTTCAAGTTCGTCGAAAGTGGCAGTGAGAATTTCGGGGACAAAGGCGCCGCCGAATTCCGAATAATAGCCACGACTATTCATACTGAAATCCTCCGATGGTTTGGGAGAAAACAAATTGATCGGTACGGCAAAACAACCGGGAAAAGAAACCCGCCTGAGACTGCTGGGGGAAATGCAGCAGCCGCTCGACCCGAAGCAGCGGTGTTCTGGCGTCGACCTCCAGCAGCTTGCCGCGCGCACCGTCCAGATAGTCGACACCAAAATTCTGGCGGCCACCGCAGGGTTGCAGAAAGTATTGTTCCGCCGCCACCTTCGACAGGGATTGACCGCTCAGGTCAAATCGGTCGAAACCGGGAAAAAGCTCGGCATCAAAATAGAGCTCCTCCAGCAATATCGGTTTCTTTTCCCCCGAAGTCAGGCGCGACAGAACATAGGCCCTGCGGCCGACCAGGGGATTGCGAGGCTCCTGCGACACGGTCTGGAGCAGGGTTTTGCCAAGCAAACGGCTGACCATGGACACGCCCTTTTTGCGAAAAGAGGCGCCGGTACCGTCCAGGGAAAAAAGATCGATCTCTTGCGGCGGCTCACAGACATAGGTGCCCGACCCGCGTCGACGACTGAGTAATCCTTTGCGCACCAGGGAATCGATGGCCTGTCGCACCGTCGGCCGCCCGATACCGTAACGGGCCGCCAGCTGAGGCTCCGAGGGAATGCGACTGCCGGTGGGATATGTTCCCGCAGCAATGCCGGCCTCCAGTTTCTGGGCCAGCTGATAGTAAAGCGGGGTGGGGGCTCGGGGATTCAGCATCTGGTATCCTCAGGGCGAATGGATGGGGTTCATTTTATCGAGTATCCTGTAAAGTTGTCAAGACAAATTATATCGAATTCCCCGGTTGCATTCCACCCTATATACATATAGGCTTGAATCACTATGCTCTTAGGACCATTATGGTCCTATGCCTATTCCCAGGACGGTTCGGGAATTTTGCCATTGTAACCCGCTTCGGTAGCAAGAACGCAAAGGATGGGAGGAGCAAATGAGCAAGAGGATCATCATCTGTTGTGATGGGACCTGGAACGAACCGGAAAACGAAAAGGAAGGGCGGCAAATACCGACCAACGTTCTCAAACTGGTTCGCGCCATCGAACCGAAGGAGGCCGAATCCGGCAGTGACCAGGTGGTTTACTATCTGCGCGGGGTGGGATCCGGCGCCTTCGGCCTGCCTGACCGCTACCTGGGAGGGGGAACCGGCCTGGGCATTTCCCGCAATATTCAGGACGCCTATCGATTTCTGGCCAACAACTATGTCGAAGGGGATGAAATTTTCTGCTTCGGCTTCAGCCGCGGCGCCTATACCGTCCGCTGCTTGAGCGGCATGCTCGAGGCCACCGGCCTGCTCCATAAGAACGATCTGGACCATCTCCCCGCGGCCTACGCCTACTACCGCACC
>JARRKW010000233.1:3551-5923 GCA_037387645.1 Desulfuromonadaceae bacterium | reverse complement strand
GACCGGGGTGGAGATGTCAAAGGAGTGGTTTTGTCCCGGCCAGACATTGCCGATGGTCAGGGCCGGCAGGGAGATGGGGGTGATTTGCCGGGTGTACTGGTTGCAGGCCGGCCAGTCGACCCGGTAGTTGGCCAGGGCTACGGTGCCGGCTTGGGTCAGAACCTCGCGGGCCACCTGCAGGTTATGGTGTTGTGACAGCTGAACCGATTCCTGCATGGTTTTGGCCATCAGGTAGACGCTTTTGGTGGCCATTTCAGCCGCGTTCTCGGCCTGTTTTTGCACGGCGGCATCGATATCCTGTTGAAAGCTGTTTTTCAGCAGCAGGCTGATGCCGAGGGAGGCGGTCGTGGTCAAGACCACCAGAAACAGGCCCAGACCGGTAATTTTGGTTCTGATTTTCATGTCTGGGCACCGGCGGCTTGAGGTGCGGGGATGTGGCCACGGTGGTTGGCCACGAAGCTGATGATATCCTCAGCCGACATGGGTTTGCCGAGATAATAACCCTGAATATGGTCACAACCCCGCTCGGCGAGGAAGGCCCACTGCTCTGCGGTTTCGACTCCTTCGGCCAGTACTTTGAGGCCGAGACGATGGGCCATGGCGAGAATCGCCTCGACAATGGCTTCGTCATCGGGATCGTTGGTCAGTTGACTGATGAAGGAGCGATCGATTTTCAGGCAATTGAGGGGAAAGCGTTTGAGATAGGCCAGGGACGAATAGCCGGTGCCGAAATCGTCGATGGCCAGTTGGACCCCAAGAGCCTTCAGCTCATTCAGAATCCGGATGTCCTCCGGGTTTTTCATGATGGTCGATTCGGTCAGTTCCAGTTCCAGCAATGTTGGATCAAGTCCCGTTTCCGTCAGTATTTTTTGGACCAGGCCGGCAAACCGGGGCTGCAATAACTGATGTCCGGAGAGGTTCACGGCGACTTTCATGGGGGATAGACCCTGCTGTTGCCATAGCCTGTTCTGGGCGCAGGCGGTGCGCAATACCCATTCGCCGATGGCGGCGATCTGTCCCGTTTCTTCCGCTATGGGAATGAACTGGTTCGGGGGGACCAGGCCGAGCCGGGCATGACGCCAGCGCAGCAGCGCTTCAACGCCGTTGATTTGGCCGGTTGCCAGATCGAGTTGCGGCTGGTAGTGCAGAAATAATTCGTTGCGCTCAATCGCCTGGCGCAAATCGGTTTCAAGGGTCAGGCGCTCCAGGTTTTGCAGACTGATTTCCGATGAATAATATTGCCAGTTGCCCCGACTATTGCGTTTGGCGTGGTGCATGGCCGATTCGGCATTTTCCAGTAGCGAGTCGACGTTGGTGCCGTCGTCGGGAAAAACGGCAATGCCGATGCTGCCGAGACAATTGATGTTTTGGTCTCCGATCTGGATCGGTTCGGCAAAAAGGTCGAGCAGGTCTATGGCCAGTTCACTGGTTTGGCGTTTGGAGGTGAGTGGGTAGACGGTCAGGGCGAATTTGTCGCCGCCAACCCGGGCTACCCAGCTTTCATCCAGATTCGGGAGCTGATTCAGAAATTGTTCCAGCCTGTCGGCGATGGCTTGCAGCACCCTGTTGCCGGTGGCATAGCCAAGGGTGTCGTTAATGTTTTTGAAACGGTCCTGGTCAAGGAAAAATACCCCCACCATCTGCTGTTCCTGCTGGGCGCGCTGCAACAATTTCTCCAGGCGCAGCTGCAGCAGCAGCCGGTTGGGGGTTCCGGTGAGCGTGTCGTAGTAGGCGAGCTGTTCGGCCCGGCGTTCAGCCTGTTTGCGCTCGGTGATATCGATGAGGGTGCCGACGATCCCCGCCGCTGTTCCCTCTTCGTCGGTGAAGACAGCTTTATGAAATATCATGTCCCGGGTTGTCCCGGCGATACAGATGTTGCTTTCGTAACTTTGCACCCCGCCGTCACGTAACAACTCCAGATCTGATTTGTGGTAATAATCGGCCAGTTGCGGTGGCAGCAGTTGGTGGACCGTTTTGCCGATGATCTCTCCCCGGGGCAAGCCGAACAATTGCAGGAAGGCTTCATTGCAGCCGAGATAATGTCCGTTAAGGTCCTTGTAGTAAATGGGGTTTGGCAGGGTGTTGCCCAGAGCCTCAAGCAGACGCCGGTGTTCGCTTTCGGTGCGTTGGTTTTTGTGATATTTCAGTTCGATCGCCCTGCTCATACTACAGACTCCTGCATTGACAGGTAAAATGGATTTCAGAGAGTGTCCGTTACGGGACTTCCGCATCACGCGGATGTCGCCGAGGGGGTGGATAAAGAGTATAACAAATGGGATCCATGGACAAATTCCTGCCTTCAACGGAAGCAGATTTGTGGTTTTTGTTGCTGTTACCCCAAACCCCCAGTTAAATCGGAACGGTTTCGCTTG
>JARRKW010000233.1:0-3533 GCA_037387645.1 Desulfuromonadaceae bacterium | reverse complement strand
GGTAGTAACTTCTTTTGAGGTACGCCGGTTGCGCGACAAATAATTCAGGGCGAATGACGTGCGGTTTCTCCCTGCGGCAAGGCCGTAATTCTGCCGCAAAAGAATTATATTTTCTTTCGTGAGGACACTGTCAACCCTCTTTGAAATCGGCCGCCGGGTTTATCAATCCGGTCGGGAGGTGCCGACGGGGAAGAGCCAAGGGTTGCTTCTCAGAACTTGCCGAACTCCGCATCGTCCAGAGCGATCATTTCGGGGTCCGCGTTTGCAGCGGGGTTCTCCCCCCATTGTCGTTTGGGATGTACGGGATGTACAGGATGGGGGGATTTTTTCGGAATGCTCCGAGGGGTTTTCGCCCGTTGTCTGTCCTCCTGATCTCTGACCCGGAAGCGTGCCAGCATGCCCCGCAGCTCATTGGCCTGGGCCGACAACTCTTCGGCCGCCGCGGCGCTTTCCTCCGAATTGGCGGTAGCCTGTTGCGTTGTTTGATCGATCATGTCCATACCGATGCTGATCTGACCGATGCCATCGGCCTGTTCGTTGCTGGCCGCGGCGATTTCTGCAACCAGGTCCGACATTTTGGTCACGCTGTCGACGATATCGACCAGAGCGGTACTGGTCTGTTTGGCGATGGCACTGCCATTACGGGTTTTAGTTACCGAGCCTTCGATCAGTTCGGCTGTTTCGTGGGCGGCCTTGGCGCTGCGGGCGGCGAGGTTACGGACTTCTTCGGCGACCACGGCAAAGCCTTTGCCGTGCTGACCGGCGCGGGCCGCTTCCACCGCAGCATTGAGCGCCAGAAGATTGGTCTGGAAGGCGATTTCGTCGATGACCTTGATGATTTTCGAAATATTCTGGCCGGCGGTATCGATATCCTGCATGGCCACAACCATCTCTTTCATTTTCGTGTTGCCCTTTTCCGCGGCTTCGCGGGCGACGCCTGCCTGTTGCTGGGCCTGTCCGGCGTTTTCGGCATTGAGTTTGGTCTGCGAGCCGATTTCGGTGATGGAGCTGGAGACCTCTTCCATGGAGGAGGCCGAGGAAGACATCCCTTCGGAAAGATGCTGGCTGCCGTCGGAGACCTGGACGCTGGCCGCGGCGATTTGCTCGCTGGCGATCTGAACCTGGGTGACCAGATCGTTGAGGTCGTGGCCGAGCCGGTTAAGGGTGCCGCGAATGATGTCCTTTTCGTCGTGGGGGACGACATTGATGGTCAGATCGCCTCCGGCCAGGCGGCTGAGGTTGTCCACCATGTCGTGTTCAAGGCTGTCGGAGAAGCGATCCAGGGTGGCGGCCATCTGGCCGATTTCATCGCGGCGGTTGAGCTTGAGGCGCGCGTCGAGATGGCCTTTGGCCATTTCTTCCAGCATGGATTTGACCTTCCCGAGGGGGGTTGCCAGGCTGCGGGCGGTAATATAGACCAGCAGCAGGGAGACCAGGATCACAAACAGCACGATGCCGGCCATGAGGCGGAAAATGTGCACGAGTTCGGCATCAATGTCGTCAATATAGATACCCGCGCCGATCACCCAGTTCCACTGAGGCAGGAGTTTGACAAAGGAAACCTTGTCAACCGGCCGGTCGATGCCCGGTTTGGCCCACTGGTAATCGACAAACCCCTGCCCCTGGGTTTTGGCGATGGTGGCCATTTCGACGAACAGGGCCTTGCCGTTGGGATCCTTGCTGGCGCTAAGGCTCTGGCCTTCGAGTTCGGGTTTTATCGGATGCATGACCATGGTCGGGTTGAGGTCGTTGATCCAGAAATAGTTGCTGCCCTCAAAACGGCTGTGCCGCAGGGCTTCCTTGGCGGCCTGCTGCGCCTCTTCCCGGCTGAGGGTGCCGTTGCCGGCCTGGGTGGCGAAGTAGTCGATGATACCCCAGGCCGCTTCGACGGTATGTTGCACCATTTGTTTTTTTCCGCTAAGCAGATTGGTTTTCTGGCGCTGGTAGGTCCAGGCGATGGCCAGTGTAAAGATCAAAATGATTGTGCCGCTGAGGAGAAAAATTCTGGGTGCCAATTTTAGGTTTTTCAATCTTGCCTCCCTGACGTGAATTAATTTTGGTTTGTTGTTGTTTATGTCTGGGTGTCGCACGGTTTTTTTCGGACCGTTGTCGGTTCGAATTCGACCAGGGTTTTGGCCGCTGGCCCGATCTGATCCGGGCGACAGAGATAAACGTTGCGGTCGAGTTCCGCAGCCTGATAAAGGAGTTCCCCGGCCAGGGGAATATTGCGACAGGTCAACAGCAGCGGCAGCGTGGTGCCGGCTTGACGCAGCAGGCGGACGATTCGGACGATCTCAGCATCGGGCAGGTTGCTGGCCGCCAGAAAGCCGAAAGGCGCATTCGAGTGGTGTCGACAGATGGCCAGGTTGAGAGCCTGGGCGAGATCGATTACCTGGGTTACGGAAAATCCGGCCAGTTGCAACAGAAAGCCCGTGCTGCCTAACGACTGATTTTGGTAGTCCAGTACCAGGACCGGAGGCGTATGCATAATCGAACCGTTTTCTCCTGCCGTCATCATTTGCATTGAGAGTTCCTGCAAGGGGTTCGTATACAGGCTTTAGCAAGCCGGATGCCACCCTTGTTTCTGGCGTAACCGGTTGAAATTCAATTGGTTTTTGTGTTTGATTGAAAATGGAAGGGTGTAACCGGGGTTACGGGGTTTTGGTGAGAGAGGTTTAAGTAATTGAAAAACATAATGAAAGCCCGATTTACCTGGGTTGCCGGGTGAATAAAGTTACAGGGTTTTGTTGCGCCCTGTCACCGGTGGGTTGGCATTTTCCGGAACGGTTTTGGGTGCCATCGGCAAGAAAACGTTCGCGCGGGGGAATGTTTCTGCTGTCGGTGATGTCGCAGGGCAAGGGGCGGATACGGTTCGGGAGGGGGGCAAGAGCCGGTTGCCAAGGAGGGTTTTGGGGCTGGCATGAATAAGCCGGGTTCAGGATTCGCGAAGTTTTTTCAGCCGTTTGCTGAGGGCCGGACGGGTGATGCCGAGAAGACCGGCAGCGATGCTCTGGTTGTTTTGGGACCGCCGCAACGCCTCGGCGACAACCAGGTTGGCGGCTTCTTCAAGCGTCGGCAGCCGATCGGAGAATTGCAACAGGGCCGGGGGCTGGTCGTCGGTCGTCGTGGCCGGTGGTTGTGCCGGAACTTCGCCGTTGCCATGACCGATGGCTTTTTTGAAAACGTCCATGGAGAGCTTTCCACCCGGATGGAGACTGACCGCTTCAAAAGCCATGCCCCGCAGTTCCCGGATGTTGCCGGGGAAGTGATAGGTCCCCAGCAGTACGGGGAGTTCATCGGGAGGCGTCGGTGTTTTACGGCCCAGCTCGTCAGCGGCTCTTTCCAGCCAATGATCGAGCAGCAGCGGGATGTCGTTCCGGCGTTGGCGCAGGGGCGGAAGTTCGGCCTGGTGGGACTGCAGGCGGAAAAACAGGTCTTTGCGGAAGGTCCCTGCGGCCAGTTTCTGTTTGAGATCCTGATTGGTGGCGACAACGATGCGGGCCCGGGATTTTTTCGGTTTGTCGCTGCCCAAG
>JARRKW010000232.1:0-3544 GCA_037387645.1 Desulfuromonadaceae bacterium | reverse complement strand
TTACTTGCGCTGTTGGTGGGTTGCGCTTCGCCCCGGCAGCAGAAGTTTAATACCACAGCCTATTGTGACTGTTCGTCCTGTTGTTCCTGGTCGCGGGATTTTCCCGATTTCTGGAACCGTCATTATTCTGCCGGGCCCAATGAAGGACAGGTTTATTCCGGGCTTACCGCGACCGGCGTGAAACCTCGGGAACCCTATCCCGGTTTATTCTCCGTTAATTCCCTGACCCATCCCTGGACTTTGCCGCACCGTCTTCTCCCCTGGTTCTGGTTACCTCACGAGGGCACCATTGCTGCCGATTGGAACTACTATAAACCGGGAACCCGAATCTATATCCCGGGTTACGGCTGGGGACGGGTGGAGGACAAGGGCTCGGCCATCAAGGGCGCCGATCGTCTGGATCTGTTCATGGATTCCCACCAGCAGGCTCTGGAATGGGGACGTCGGAGTGTGATCGGGACCATTGAGTAGCAATCAACGGGATGAAAACCCATCGGGTTCACGCGGTTCGGCAGGGTTGATGTGCTGACTTTACGACCGGTCCCGGGGGCGGGGTGGGTTGAAAATTATTAATTGACCTGATAGGGTTGGTTGCAATCGGTGTTCGTTGATGGGGGCATATGCCGTTTTATTCAGGTCGTTGCTTTCTGCGAATTTATCGCCAAACGGTTGTCGAACCAGCCGATGTTGCCGCTTTTCACATAATGATTTTCCCAAAGAAAAGAAATTATGAATGAAAAAGCCCGTGGTCTTTATATTGTCCTGATCAGTATTCATGGCCTGATTCGGGGTAAAAATCTGGAGCTGGGCCGGGATGCCGACACCGGAGGTCAAACCCTCTATGTGGTTGAATTGGCTCAGGCCCTGGCCGAGCAGGCGGGTGTGGAGCGGATCGATTTGATAACCCGTCGTGTCATTGATCCCTCGGTCGCCGAGGATTATGCCCAACCCGTTGAAGTGTTATCGAACAAGCTGCGCATTGTGCGGATCAACGGCGGTCCGGAAGGCTATATCCCCAAGGAACAACTCTGGGATTATCTGGACGGTTTTGCCGATAATCTGGTTCGTTTTTTCCGCGACCAGCAGCTGTTGCCCGATCTGCTCCACAGCCACTACGCCGATGCCGGTTATGTCGGTTCCCGCCTGGCCAATCTGCTGGGCATTCCCCTGATTCACACCGGTCATTCCCTGGGACGGGTCAAGCGGAGTCGTTTCCTGGCCGGGGGGTTGTCCACGCAGCAGATTGAAGATCGTTTCAATATGCATCGTCGCATTGAGGCCGAGGAAATGACCCTGGCCACGGCCGAACGGGTCATCACCAGCACCCACCAGGAAATCGAACAACAGTACGGTCTCTACGATCATTATCAGCCCGACCAGATGCATATCATTCCGCCCGGCACCGACCTCAGGCAATTTAGGCCTCCTGTCGGCAACGAACTGGACCAGCCCCTTTACCAGGAGTTGGCCCGGCATGGTTAAAATCCCTACAAAGCGATTGGTCTGGCCCTGTCCCGCCCGGACCGACGGAAGAACATTACCGCGCTGGTGGGAGCCTATGGCCAGTCCCCTCGTTTGCAGGAATTGGCCAATCTGGTCATTGTCGCCGGCAACCGGGACGATATCGACGATCTGGAAGAGGGGGCCCAGGAGGTTTTTCATGAACTGTTGGTGGCCATCGATCGGCATGATCTTTACGGCAAGGTGGCTCTCCCCAAGCATCATCGACGGGAGCAGGTGCCCCTGATCTATCGGATTGCCGCCGCTACCGGCGGGGTGTTTGTCAATCCCGCCCTGACCGAACCGTTCGGTCTGACCCTGATTGAGGCGGCCGCCTCCGGTCTGCCCATTGTGGCCACGGAAGACGGTGGCCCGCGGGACATTGTTGCCAATTGTCGCAATGGTTTTCTCATCGATCCGCTGGAGCCGGCCAGCATCGTCGAGGCCCTGCTGAAAATCCTGCAAGATGAAAAGCTGCGTTGGCGACTGCTCCAACGGGGATTGCGCGGGGTGCGGGAAAACTATTCCTGGCCGGCCCACGCCGGACATTACCTGAAGATGATACGACCCATGACGCAACATTCCAAGCCCTGGGGGCAACGGTCGGTGCAACGGTGCTCCGTAATCTATCGGGATCGCGCCATTGTCAGCGACCTGGACCAGAATTTGATCGGTGACGATGATTCGCTACGACAACTGATCGGCGTTCTGCGCCAGCACCGTCAGAGCAGTCATTTCATTATTGCCACCGGCCGCCGTCTCGATTCGGCCCTGAAGCTGATGAAAAAACATGGCATACCGGAACCCGACGTGCTGATGACCAGCGGTGGGACGGAAATCTATTACGCCCCCGCTCTTAACACCGATCCCGCCTGGATCCGGCATATCGATTATCACTGGTCTCCCCACAAGGTGCGAAAACTGCTGGACGATCTGCCTGGTTTGAAAAAACAACCCAAGCTGGAACAGAGCCGTTTCAAGTTGAGCTATTACATCGATCCGGAAATCGTCGATATCGAAGACATTAAAAAACTGCTCCACCAGGAAGAACAGTCGGTCCACGTGCAGATGGCTTTCGGGCAGTACCTCGATATCCTGCCTCTGCGCGCTTCCAAGGGAATGGCGTTGCGTTACCTCGCCGAGCGCATGAATCTCCCCCTGGGGGCTGTGTTTGTCGCCGGCGGTTCGGGGGCGGACGAAGATATGATGCGGGGCAATACCCTGGCCGCCGTGGTGGCGAACCGGCACGACGAGGAACTGTCGCGCCTGGTCGATGTGGAACGGATCTATTTTTCTCAAAAACCGCATGCCGAGGGCATTTTAGAGGCATTGGAATACTACGATTTTTTTCATGCCTGCCGTGATCCCCATGAGTTTGATACAACCGATGACGTTGGCTAGACTGCTGCTCTGTACCGATATGGACCGGACGGTCATTCCCAACGGCAGCTCGGCCGAACATCCCGAGGCCCGGAAGTGTTTCCGCGATTTTTGCCGCTTGCCCGAGGTGCGGCTGGTTTATGTGACCGGTCGGCATCGGGCGCTGGTGGAACAGGCCGTGACGGAGTATCGGCTGCCGCAACCGGACTTTGCCATTACCGATGTGGGGACGAAAATATATCGGATCGACGCCGGCGTCTGGACGGAAATCGAGCTCTGGGAAAAAACCATCGCGAAAAACTGGCAGGGAAAAAGTCATGACCAGCTGGAACGGCTGTTGCGGCCCCTGTCCGAGCTCACCCTGCAGGAAGCAGCCAAGCAAAATACCTGCAAGCTGAGTTATTATTTGCCCTTGAGCGCGGATAAACCAGGGGTGTCGGGGTGGATCGAAAATCGTCTGCGGGAAGCGGGGGTGACGGCGAATCTGATCTGGAGCATCGACGAGCTGGAGCAGGTGGCTTTGCTCGATGTCCTGCCGATGAACGCGGACAAACTTCACGGCATCGAGTTTTTACGGCATTACCTGGAGTTCGGGCTGGACGAGGTGCTCTTCGCCGGCGACAGCGGCAATGACCTGCCGGTTTTCGGCAGCGCCATTACCTCG
>JARRKW010000231.1:0-3545 GCA_037387645.1 Desulfuromonadaceae bacterium | reverse complement strand
CCCCTTTGAGCCGCATGTCAATGACAAGCAAACCGGTTTTCCACCCGTCTCGGAGCGGCAACATGAACGAATGGCCACTTGTCCATTGACCTGAGGCAAAATGCCCGCCATAATTGGCCGATTCGACCAAACAGCTAGGCGGAGGACTGTGTGACCAGACCAACCTTTTGCCGGATTTTTCCGTTTGCGCGCTTTATGGGGTTTATTGGTGTCGAAGAAGGGATTCGATTTTTGCGCGAGCAGAATCTCTGCAACCTCACCGACCTCGATCTGCTCTATCTCTACCCCATCAAGGCGGGCCTGGTCGGTCTGTCGCTGATTCTGCTGATGGGAAACTATCGTGAAATCCGGCTCCGGGATTTTTGCCGAATCGACCATACCCTGATCAGTATTGCGGCGGGCCTGGGAATCATCCTATTGTGGGTCAACATGGATTGGGCCTTCGCCACCCTCGGTCAGCCGCAGGGATTCAATCCGGAGCTGGTTGCCGACAAGGGACTGCGAACTTTTCTGATCGCCTCCCGGCTGGCCGGTGCGGTTCTGGTGGTGCCGGTCATGGAAGAATTGTTCTGGCGCTCATTTTTATTGCGTTATCTGATCAATCCGGATTTTGCCAAAGTCGACATCGGCCAGTTGACCTGGGCGGCCTTTCTGATCATTACCCTGTTATTCGGCCTGGAACACGCTCATTATCTGGCCGGCATGATGGCCGGAGCGGCCTTTAATGCCCTGCTGTACCATACCCGCAGTATCGCTCAGTGCATTCTTTGTCACGCGGTCGCCAACCTGGCTCTGGGAATTTACGTCTTACAGAGCGGCCAGTGGCAGTTCTGGTAACAACAATCAGCCTGTAACATTATTGTTCCGGGTTATTTTTCGCCGTCTTTAACCTGCCCGAAGGAGCGCAGGGCCTCGGCCATCTGCCGCAGGCGCTGATCAACCAGGGCATTGACGGAGCCTTCGGACCAGTTGCCATCCTCCTGCCGGACTCCCGCCGGGACCCCGGTGAGGATTTCGATGCCCTCGTCGACCGTTGATACCCCCCAGAGGTGAAACCTCCCTGCGGCAACGGCGTCAATCACCTCCTGCTTCAACATGAGATTTTTCACATTTCGCGCGGGAATGATCACCCCCTGCTCGCCGGTCAATCCCTCCGCTTTACAGACGGTATAAAACCCCTCGACCTTTTCGTTGACCCCGCCGATGGGCTGAATCTGCCCCCGCTGATTGACCGCTCCGGTCACCGCAATCCCCTGCTTTATCGGCAGCCCGGACAGGGACGACAGCAAACCGTAGAGTTCGGTGGAGGAGGCGCTGTCCCCATCGACCCCCGCGTAAGACTGTTCAAAACAGATGGAGGCGGCCAGGGTCAACGGTTTATCCTGAGCGAAGCGATCACCGAAAAATCCGGTAAGAATCAAAACTCCCTTGTCGTGAATCGGACCGGAGAGCTTGACTTCCCGTTCGATATTGATCATGCCCCCCTTGCCGAGATAGGTTCGCACCGTGACCCGGGAAGGCTTGCCGAAGGAATAATCGTCCAGCATATAGACCGACAAACCATTGATCTGACCGACCACACTGCCGTCGGTGTCGACCAGGATCGCCCCCTCCTCGATGAACTGCTGGATCCGTTCTTCGACCTTGTTGGAACGATAAATCTTGGCTTCAATGGCCAAATCGACCTGTGCCGCCCCGACCAGAGCCTGATTTTGACGGCTGGCATAAAAGGAGGCTTCCCGAATCAAATCGGCGATATCCAGAAAGCGCGAGGAAAGCCGTCCCTGGTCTTCAATCATCCGGGCCGAAAATTCGACCAGTCGCGCCACGCCGGTGGGATCAAAATGGCGCAAATTCTCTTCGTTGCATTTGGCGCCCACGAACAGGGCATACTGCTGGACGTTTTCCCAGGTATTCTTCATCATCCGGTCAAAAACAGCCTTGACCTTGAAGTACTTCCGAAAATCCTGATCGAGATGATAGAGCAGGTAGTAGAGCCGCGGCGTTCCGATCAGAATGATCTTACAGTCCAGGGGAATGGGCTGTGGTTTCAGCGCGACCGTGGCGATCAGCCGGAACTGCTCGGCCATGTCCTCCATCTTCACCTCCCGCTTGCGAATACTGCGCTTTAACGCTTCGTAGGTGAAAACGTTGATGAGCACCTCGCGGCAGTCGAGGATCAGATAGCCGCCATTGGCCCGATGCAGGGCGCCCGGTTTGATCATGGTGAAATTGGTGATGGCGTTACCCATCTGAATGACGTGTTCGATCCGGCCAAACAGGTTGAAATAGGTTGGATTGGCTTCGTATATCACCGGCGCACATTCGCCCTCGGCGTTGTCGACGAAGAGATTGACCCGATAGCGGTCAAAGGAAGGCCCCTGCCCCCCGCCCTTCAGACCCGGAATGGACAGGCTCGGCCCTTCCGACGGTCGGAATTCCTCGATCCGTTCCAACAGATCCTTCTTGCTGTCGGCGAAATGTTCCAGCACCTGGTCGAAATCACGGTATTTCTCCTCCAGCTCCTCGAACAGATGGCCGACGACGAAAAGCAACTGCTCTTTTTCCATCCGATTCGTTTCCAGCCGCATGTCTTTTTCCTGGTTTCGAATCTGGCGCAACACCTCGGCCAACCGTTCCTGCAACTCACTTCCGTTCTTATCCACCCGCTCCCGTTCCTGCTCGGGCAGGTTTTCATATTGCTGTTGCGACAGCGGCTGCCCCTCCCGGGTCGGAATCAGCACCAGCCCGCTCACCGAACGTTGCAGGGCAAAATCCTTGCGTTGGGCTTCGGCTTCCAGTTCTTCAAACAGACTGCGATTCTTCTCCTGGTAGTTGCTGGCGATCTGGTTTTTCTGTTGCTCATATTCCTTGCTCTCGAAAACCTTGGGAATCTCCTCGGCCAGACGACCGACCAGAACTTCGACGTCTTTTTGCAGCTGCCGCCCTTTGCCGGCCGGCAAATGCAGGCAGGAGGCTCGACCGGTTTCTTTGAAATCGTTGAGATAGCACCAGTCATCCGGCACCGGTTCGGCAACGGCCCGCCGCCCGAGCAGTTTTTTGATGGTCGATGATCGCCCGGTCCCCGGCTCGCCGAGCACGAAAACATTGAATCCGCCATCCCGTATGCTGAGTCCGAACTCGATGGCGGTTACCGCCCGATCCTGTCCAATGGTTCCTTCCAGGGGCGGGAGCTCCGCCGTGGAAGTAAATTCGAATTGTTGCGGATCACATTGCCAGGAGAGTCTGTCCGGTGAAAGACGTAGCTGTTCCAAGATGGGCCCCTGTGATAGAAATTGGCGTTCAGGATTCGAGGGTAACCGGTGCTTCCAGATAACTTTTTACCGTCGCCAAAAAATCCGCGGCATCGGCACCGTCCAGAACCCGATGATCGGCCGACAAGGTTAACCGCAGCATGGGAGCGATGCCCGGCTCTCCGTCCTCATTAACCACCACCTCGCCCCGAATGGTCCCCACCGCCAATACCGCGGCCTGAGGAGGGGTAACAATGGCACTGAACGATTCAACCCCGAGCATGCCCATAT
>JARRKW010000230.1:0-3578 GCA_037387645.1 Desulfuromonadaceae bacterium | reverse complement strand
CTGGTCGCTGTAGGGGACCTTAAACAGATAGCAGCAGCCCAGGTAAACCAGCAGTCCGGCCGCAATCGCCCCCAACAGCGACCAGGCGGCGGAATTGCTGAAAAAGAAAATCCTGCGCCGCTGATGGCAAGGTCGAGCCGGGGTGCGGCCTTGAAAAAAGGTGATGAAAAAAACTTTGTCGGTGATGGAAAAGTGCTTGACATTGCTTTGGGTATTTTGCTAAAAGTACCGCGTATACGGTTGTAGGCACGTAGCTCAGTGGGAGAGCACTACCTTGACACGGTAGGGGTCGGCGGTTCAATCCCGCCCGTGCCTACCAGATTAGCGACAACCGATTCTACCGATAGAGGCATCCGTGGATGCCTCTTTTCATTCGTGGAGATCAGCATGAACCAGGTTCGAGTGCAACTGCCGGATGGATCCGTCAAAGAGTTCGAACAGGGGAGTACACCCGCCGATGTGGCCCGCTCTATCAGTGAGGGGTTGGCGCGGCAGGCCGCGGCCGCCCGGCTGGACGACCGTCTGGTCGACCTGAATACGCCGCTGGGGGCCGACTGCCGTCTGGAGCTGATTACCCTCAATTCGCCGGCGGGGCTGGAAATCTATCGCCACAGCGCCGCCCACCTCATGGCCCACGCGGTCAAAGCCCTCTATGGCGACGAGGTTCAGGTCACCATCGGACCCTCCATCGAAAACGGTTTCTACTACGATTTCTACAGCACCAAGCAGACCTTCTCGCCGGAAATGTTCGATGTCATCGAACAGAAGATGACCGAACTGGCCGCCGCCGATCTGCCCATCGTCCGCCAAGAGCTGGGGCGGGATGAAGCCATCGCCCTGTTCCGCGAGCTGGGTGAGAACTACAAGGTGGAGCTCATCGAGGATTTGCCCAACGAGAGCGTTTCCCTCTATCGGCAGGGGGATTTCGTCGATCTCTGCCGTGGACCCCATCTGCCCAGCACTAAACTGATCAAGGCCTTCAAGCTGACCGGCGTCGCCGGCGCCTACTGGCGCGGCAGTGAAAAGAACGCCATGCTGCAGCGTATCTACGCCACCGCCTTTGTCGACAAGAAGGAACTGAAGAGCTACCTGGCCAGGCTGGAAGAGGCGCGCAAGCGCGATCACCGCAAGCTGGGCAAGGAGCTGGATCTGTTCTCCTTCAGCGAAGAGGCCGGGGCCGGCCTGGTGATCTGGCATCCCAAGGGCGCCCTGCTGCGCACCCTGATCGAGGATTTCGAGCGCCGCGAGCATCTCAAGCGCGGTTATGACATCGTCATGGGACCGCAGATTCTGCGCACCGAACTCTGGAAAACCTCCGGGCATTACGAGAATTACCGCGAGAACATGTACTTCACCGAGATCGACGAGCAGGGGTACGGCATCAAGCCCATGAACTGCCTGGCCCATATGCTCATCTACAAATCGAAGATCCGTTCCTATCGCGACCTGCCCCTGCGTTATTTCGAGCTCGGCACCGTTCACCGCCATGAAAAATCGGGCGTGCTGCACGGCCTGCTGCGGGTGCGGGGCTTTACCCAGGACGACGCCCATATCCTCTGCACTCCCGAACAGCTCGATGCCGAAATCAAGAACGTGCTCAAGTTCGTGCAGGACGTCATGGCCATTTTCGGCTTCGAGTACGAAATGGAAATCTCCACCCGGCCGGAGAAGTCCATCGGCAGTGACGTTGACTGGGAGCGGGCCACCAGGGCGTTGATGTCGGCCCTGGAAGATTCCGGTCTGCCCTTTGAGATCAACGAGGGGGATGGTGCATTTTACGGGCCCAAGATCGATATCAAACTCAAGGATGCCCTTGACAGGAGATGGCAGTGTGCTACAATCCAGTGCGATTTTACCCTGCCAGAACGTTTTGACCTTACCTATATCGGCAGTGACGGCGAGAAGCATCGGCCGGTCATGCTGCACCGGGTTATCCTGGGTGCCATTGAGCGGTTTGTCGGTGTTCTCATAGAGCACTTCGCCGGAAGTTTTCCCCTTTGGATCTCTCCGGTTCAGGCCGTGATCATCAACGTCACCGACAATCAGGCGGATTACGTCAGCCAGGTTTATGCCAAGCTTCAGGCTGAGGGGATCCGGGTCAAAAAGGATTTGCGTAACGAAAAACTGGGTTTCAAGATCCGAGAAGCCCAGATGGAAAAGATTCCTTATATGCTTGTCGTCGGTGACCGTGAGATGGCGGAGGGGCTGGTGGCGCCTCGTGACCGGACCGGGAAAACCCTTGATCCGATGACCCCGGAACAGTTTGTTCAGTTTGTTCAGGATGAGTGTAAACTTTACCATTAGGAGGTGGTACCATAGCTAAGCCAGAAACCAACATCAACCGGGCCATACGCGCTCGGGAAGTCAGGGTTGTCGACGACGAAGGCGGTCAGCTCGGAATCATGAATATCGAAGAAGCCTTGGTCGCTGCGCAGGAGCGTGGGCTGGATCTGGTGGAAGTATCTCCTAACGCGGCACCACCGGTTTGTCGGATCATGGATTACGGCAAGTTTAAGTATGAAGCGAGCAAGAAAGCCGCCGAGGCCAAGAAGAAGGCGGCCCGGGTCGAGATCAAGGAAGTCAAGATGCGTCCCAAGACGGAAGAGCACGACTTCCAGTTCAAGCTCAAGCATGCCCGGCGTTTTCTCGAGGGCGGCAACAAGGTCAAGGTGACCGTCATGTTCCGGGGCCGGGAGGTCACTCATCCCGAATTCGGCCGACATCTGCTGGAGAAGGTGGCCGAGCAGATCGAGGATATCGGCGTCGTCGAAACGACCCCGCGCATGATGGGGCGCTTCATGTCTATGGTGCTCACGCCGAAAAAATAGCGAATCAATCGGTGTCGCAATCGCCGCAGAATCGGAGCGGCACCGGCATATATGCAAGGAGGTGGCGTCATGCCCAAAATCAAAACCAATCGTGGGGCCGCTAAGCGGTTCCGCAAGACCGGCGCCGGCAACATCCGGCGCAATAAAGCCTACACCAGTCACATCCTCACCAAGAAGACCACCAAGCGTAAGCGCGAGTTGCGTCAGAGCACCCTGGTGCACAAGGCGGATGTGGGCAATATTCGCAATCTGATCCCCTACCTGTAGCGGGGGATCGATCGGCTTAAGTCCGTGAACTGAGGGGAAAGGTCTCCTCCTTCAGATCCGGCAGCGGCGCAGCCGCTTATTTAGATGTCAACAAGGAGAAAGTCATGCCGAGAGTAAAACGAGGATTCAAAGCGAGACGCAGAAGAAACAAGGTCTTAAAGCTGGCCAAAGGCTATCGCGGCGCCCGGGGTAAGTTGTTCCGGAGTGCGACCGAAGCGGTCGATCGGGCGCTCAACTATGCTTTTCGGGACCGTCGCGTCAAGAAGCGGGACTTCCGCGCCCTCTGGATCGCCCGCATCAATGCGGCGTCCCGGGACAACGGTCTGTCCTACAGCCGCCTGGTCTACGGTCTGAAAAAGGCTGAGATCGGTCTGGATCGGAAGATTCTGGCACAGCTCGCCGTTTCCGACCCGGACGGGTTCGGCGCGGTTGTAGCCAAAGCCAAAGCCCAGCTTTAGCTTGCAAGCGGAAAAAAGAGATGGG
>JARRKW010000229.1:0-3579 GCA_037387645.1 Desulfuromonadaceae bacterium | reverse complement strand
CGTGCCGCCTATGTCCTGCTGCGCTGGGTGGTCCTCTAGTATGTGTTGCTGCGCCCTTCGGTGCGCCGCAATGCCGCGCCCTACCTGCACCGCCGGTTTCCCGACCGCGGTTCGCTGGCGCGACTGCGCGACAGTTATCGCCTCTGTTTCGAACTCGGCAAGGTGCTGGTCGACCGGGCCGTCATGGGCATCCGCGGTGCCGGCGAATTCCGGGTCAGCCTGGCCGGTCGGGAGGCCCTGCGGGAACTGCTGACCGAAGGCCGGGGCCTGCTGCTGGTGACCGCCCATGTCGGCTGCTGGCAGGTGGCCATGGCCACCCTCGGCTGTCTCGAAGCGCCGGTGAACCTGCTGTTGCGTCGGGAAGAGCATGAGGTGGATCGGCATTATTTCGAGCATGCCGGGGACAGCCCCTATGGGATCATCGACCCGACCGGTTTTCTCGGCGGTGTTCTGGAAATGCTGGAGGTACTCAAGCGGGGCGAGGTGCTCTGTATTATGGGCGATCGGGTACAGGGGCAGGGGCCGGATAAAAATACCGTGGCGGTCGATTTTCTCGGCGGACGGGCCCATTTTCCCGTCAGCGCCTTCAAGCTGGCCGCCGCCACCGGAGCTCCCCTGGTGGTCATGTTTACCGCCAAGACCGGGCCCGACAGTTACGCCCTGGAGCTGGCCCGAATAATCCGGGTGCCGGCGGCCGCGGGCCGCTCCGGTGCCGAACTCGCTCCCTACGTCGAGGAATTTGTCGCGGCGCTGGAGGCTTTCGTGGAACAATATCCCTATCAGTTTTTCAACGTTTACGATTTCTGGAACACAGTCGGCGATTGCTGATATGCTGTTTTCACCTGGAGCAAGATCATGCAGACCAAGGATAAACTCAAGAAAATCCTCATCGAGGAGTTGAATCTGGAAGATATGACCGCTGATCAGATCGGCGATGACGAGGTGCTGTTCGGGGATGGACTCGGTCTCGATTCCCTCGACGCGGTGGAACTGGTGGTTCTGGTGCAGAAACATTTCGGCATCGAGATCAAGGATATGGACGAGGGGCGCGCGGCCTTGCAGACCATAGCGACCCTGGCCACCTATATCGATCAACGGCAGACGACATGAAAGGGCCGGCTCCGGTCGCCGTGACCGGTCTCGGTTGCTGCTGTGGCGCCGGCGCCGATCTGCAGGAGTGTCTGGCCACTCTCTTCGATGACCGACGACTGCCGGCGGCGCCGACCCTGTTCCGCACCGATCATGCCGTTCGCTACCCGGTGTTCCAAGCGCCCCTGGCCGAGCCGGAGCAGGCCGAGCTGTTGCGTACCAGTCGCCTGGCCCTGACCGCCGCCGCCGAGGCGCTGGCCGATGCCGGCTGGAGTGTCGAGGCTCTGCGCGGACTGAGGGTCGGGGTCTGTCTCGGCACCAGCATCGGCAGCACCATCAGCGACGAAGGTTTCTGTCGTCAATTGCGCGCCGGGAGCCGGCCGCCGCTGCGGCCCATGCAACGGATTCTGGACAGCAACCCGGCGCGTACCCTGGCCCGGAAGTTTTCCTGCAGCGGTCCCTGTCAGACCATCGTCAATGCCTGTTCCTCCGGCAGCGATGCCGTCGGTATTGCTGCCTCCTGGATTCGGGCCGGGCTCTGTGATCTGGTGCTGGCCGGCGGCGCCGATGAACTGGGGCGGGTTACCTACAACGGTTTTTCCGCCCTGATGATCACCGACCCGGAGCCGGTCAAGCCCTTCGATAAAAATCGCAAGGGACTCAATCTCGGCGAAGGGGCCGGCATGCTGGTGCTGGAATCAGCGGCTTTGCAGCAACGGCAAAGCCGGCGGGCCCGTCGTGGTTTTGTCCTCGGTTATGGTTCCTCCTGCGACGCCCATCATCTCACCGCTCCCCACCCCCAGGGCCTCGGCCTGAAGCGGGCCCTGCGGGAGGCTCTGCAGAGCAGCGCCCTGGCCCCGGCGGAGCTGGCCTTCGTCAACGCTCACGGTACCGGCACTCCGGACAATGACCGGGTCGAAAGTCGGGTGCTTCACGAACTGCTGCCGGAGGTGCCGTTTCTTTCCACCAAGGGTTACACCGGCCATGCCCTGGGGGCGGCCGGGGCCATCGAAGCGGTCTTTACCCTGGCCTGTCTGCAGCAGGGACGGATTCCGGCCAGCGCCGGTTTTGCCCAACCCGACCCGGAACTGCCGGCGGCGCCGGTGACGGCGACCACGACGTTTGCCGGGATTGCCGCCCTTTCCCAATCCCTGGCCTTCGGCGGCAACAATGCCGTGCTGGCCCTGGGCCGGGGGGAACCATGAAGTGCGATCTGGCCATTGCCGGACTCGGACCGGTGGGCGCCTTCGGCTGTGGCCGGGAGGCCCTGCTGGCGGCCCTTGCGGACGGCCGCAGTCCGGTGGGGACGACTTCGCTTGCGACCCCGGCGGGTCCGGTCGAGCTGCCCGCGTTTCTGGCCGACACCGCCTCCCTGGAGCGGTTTGTGGCCAGGCGCGAGCTGCGCCGCATCGACCATTTTTCCCGCATGGCCCTGCTCGGCGCCTTTCTGGCCCTGGAGGATGCCGGCATGCTCGGAATGGAGCGTTCCCGCCTGGGGCTGGTAATCGCTTCGGGCTACGGAGCCATGCGGACCACCTTCACCTTTCTGGATTCGGTTTTCTCCGGCGGCGATGCCCTGGCCTCCCCGACGCCCTTCTCCAATTCCGTGCACAATGCCGCCGCCGCCCATGTGTCCATGCTGTTGCGGGCCATCGGGCCGAGTCTGACCGTCAGCCAGTTCGAAATGTCGGTTCCCTCGGCCCTGCTCAGCGCCGCCCTCTGGCTGGTCGAGGAACGGGTCGACGCGGTGCTGTTCGGCGGGGTCGATGAATGCGGCGAGCTGTTGCACTATTGCTGGCAGCGCTTTTTCCCGGCCGCCGGGGAGGCCCGGATGCAGCCCCTCGATTTTCAGCGCCAGAGCGCCGTGGCCGGAGAGGGAGCGGCCTTTATGGTGCTGACCCGGGCGGCCGACACGATTCGGCCCTATGCCCGTATCCGGCAGGTGGCGCAGGGCAATGGTGCCGGCGTCCAACCGCCGCTGCCGCAGGACGCGGTTCTGTTTCTCGGCGCCGACGGCCATCACCGCTGCGGCGCGGCCTACGGCGGACTTCCGGCGGCAGCGGCCCTGGCCGCTTATGCCCCCCTCTACGGCAGTCTGCCGGTCGGTCCGGCCTTCGATCTAACCCTGGCCGCCCTCAGTTGCCGGCAGGGGCGGCTGTTCCCCGGCCCCCCGGGGAGCTGTCGTGGTTTCGATGGGGCGGGGGAGACGCTGGCCGGCCGTTCCATCTGCTGCCTGAAATACGGCAGCGAGGGGGATTACGGCCTGATCCGGGTGGAGTCGTAGATGCGGTCCGTGCGGGAGAGGGTTGGGACGCCGCCGGCCCTGGAGGTGCGACAGCTGGTCAAGTATTATCCGCGGGCCGCCCGGCCGGCTCTGGCCGGCGTTGAGTTGCGGGTCGAGTCGGGGGAGATCTTCGGCCTGCTCGGACCCAACGGCGCCGGCAAGACCACCGCCATCTCCATTTGCTGTACCCTGTTGCGACCGACGGC
>JARRKW010000228.1:0-3592 GCA_037387645.1 Desulfuromonadaceae bacterium | reverse complement strand
GGCTGGCATCCGGGCCAATCCCGCATATCGGGTAGTCGTATAGGCCATCTGAACTTGCCGGAGGGTTTGTTCTGGAGTGACCCCTGGAGCGACCGCCGGCTTGCCTTTGTGAGGGGAGGCGTTTTTTTGTCCGGGCCTATGGTTTTGGGGATTATCCGATGGTTCGGTTCTTCCCTGTATTTCCAGTATGGTTGTGCCATGTGTCACCTCAGTCAGCAGGATCGGCCGCGGAAGCGGTCCTCAAATAAGATGCTGTTCCCCGTTGGGGAGGTATTCAGCGGGTCAAGGGATTGTCAATATTTGCCGAATTCATCGGCATCCAATTCGATTTGCGGATGTTCTTCGCCCACGGACTGGTTGTCGGAATACTGGTTCCAGCCCCCGGCCGGCGCGGTTTTCGAGCGGACCGGCGCGGTTTTCGAGCGGACCGGCGCGGCGACGGAGCGGGTATGGGACGTTTGCCGCAAGGTGAAATGCCTCAGCATTTGATTCAGCTGGACCGCCTGCCCGGACAACTCTTCGGCGGCGGCGGCCGATTCTTCCGCATTGGCCGTGTTTTGCTGGGTGACCTGGTCGATTTGGGCGACACCCTGGTTGATCTGGGAAATACCTTCGGCCTGCTCGCTGCTGGCGGAAGCGATTTCAGAGGTCAGGTCCGAGACCTTGCCGACGCCGGTGACGATTTCCTGCAGAGCTTCGGCGGTTTGTTTGGCAACCGAACTGCCATGGGCCGTTTTCCCTACCGATCCCTGAATGAGATCCGCGGTTTCTTCGGCGGCTTTGGAGCTTCGGGCCGCCAGATTGCGAACTTCCTCGGCCACGACGGCGAAACCTTTGCCGTGCTGGCCGGCGCGGGCCGCTTCCACCGCGGCGTTGAGGGCCAGCAGATTGGTCTGGAAAGCGATTTCATCGATGGTTTTGATGATCTTGGAAATGTTCTGCGCCGCATCGTTGATCTCGTTCATGGAGGTCATCATCTGCTGCATGCAGTGGCTGCCGTTCTCGGCCGCGCCTTGGGCTTCCAGGGTCAACTGCTTGGCGTGATTGGCGTTTTTCGCCGTGGTCGAGGTCTGTGCCGACATTTCATTGAGGGAGGCGGAAATTTCTTCCAGACTGCTGGCCTGTTCGGTGGCGCCCTGGGACAGGGACTGGCTGGAATCGCTGATCTGACCGCTGCCGACGGCGATCTGGTCGCCGGCGACCTGAATCTGCGACATGATGTCGTTGAGTTGATCGGTCATGGTTTGGAAAGCCCGCCCCAGTTGATCTTTTTCCGAAGCCAGCTTCACCTGCACGTTCAGATTCCCCTCGGCGATCCGTTCGGCGACGTCGGCATGGGCCTTAAGGCCGTCGGCCATGAAGTCGAGAGCGTCGGCCAACTGACCGATTTCATCGGCTCGTTTCATGTGTAGACGGACGCTGAAATCACCCTGGGAAATTTCCTTTGCCAGCTGCACCGCCTGAATGACCGGCCTGGTGATGGAGCGGGCAATCAACAGGGCCGCGGCGACAATGGCCAGCAGGCCGACGACGAAGATGACTGCGGTTACCTGCTGCAGGGTTTTGACGGAGGCAAAGGCTTCCACCTCGTCGATTTCAACCAGCATGGCCCACTTCAGATCGCCGATGTGGAGGGGGGTGTAGGCGGAAAGCACCGGATTGCCGTTGTAGTCGGTGATGATTTTTTTGTCGGCCTGCCCACTCAGGGCGGCCTTGGCCGCTTCCGTTTTCACACTGCCCAGTTGCGGGTTGGCGAAGGAAGCCTTAACGCTGTGGTTCTGTGGGTCGAGATAGGAGTCGGAGCGCATCAGGTAATCGGCGCCGATGAGATAACTTTCCCCGCTGGCCCCCATGCCGGCCCGTTGGGTCATGACTGCGTTGATGGCTTCCAGGGACAGTTGCAGGGCCACGACTCCGATCACATTGCCGCTCTTGTCCATGGCCGGGGCGGCGATGAAGGAAGCCGGTTCGTTGTTGCTCGGGGCGTAGGGCTTGAAATCGACCAGCGTTGTTTGATTCAGGCCGCCCTGGTAGGCTTCGGCCAGAGAACTGGTCTGCAGGGATCCATGTTTCAGGTTTTCTCCCCAGTCTGATTCCTTGGCGACGGTATAGACGACATCGCCCCCGGTGCTGATCAGAAACAGGTCGTAATAACCGTACTCCTCCTTGTAGGTGGTCAGCCATTTGCCGTATTTTTGTTCCACTTCCTTCCACAGCTCGCCGCCGACGCGTTGGCCGTCGTTGTGGTAGGCCGTTTCGAAATCCTGCAGGGCGGCGACGACCAGATCGTTGGCGGACAGCACCCTGATGTCGCCGAAACGTTCGGAGAAAAATCCCTCGATTTGCGATTTTTTGATTTCCCGGATGCTTTCCAGTTGGTTAAAAGCCTGTTCCGAAAGGCTTTGGCTGCTTTGCCGTAAAGAGATGCCACCGAGGATCAGAAAAGGGAACAGGCCGATCATTAAGAAGGCAATCAGAAGTTTGCCGCCGAGTTTCAATTGCTTCAACATGGGGTGTCTCCTTTAATAAATTGTGATTAACTGCGCTAAATTATTGTTTTTTATTCAGTCAAGCCGGAATCGTTGGTTTCGGAGGAAATCACCCCCGTCCCGCAGAAATTTGCCTACGCGGCTGTTTCGGGCGGTTCCGTTGCCGGTTCCCGGCTGGGCGGGAGAGGGCTTGCCGCCGTATCCGGCAAACGGTGGCGAGTGAATTTTAGGGTCGGGGAGGACGAGCATCCGTCCGATCTTGTGTTCGCTGGATTCAGGCCGGAAAATGCCGTTGCGCTGAACGTAGTTGCACTCCATCAGCGGGAAAGGCAGTGCCGCGTCAATTCTGGTGAGACGTTTTTCGCGGCGGGTGAAGAGTGTGCGGCTCGGCTGCCGAATAGCCAACCGGGCGGCGAATGTGGGGTTGCTGCTGCTGCCGGCAGCGGATCGGAATTCGACGTCGTGACCGGCAGGGCGTTGCTTTTCTCCGGCGCCGGTGGTTGTCGATGACGTTTCCAGCAGATGTTTGATAAGCAGGATTTCAGTCATATGGGCCTCTTTTGGGTTGTGAGCGGTTTTAAAAAACTACTTCAGCAAGCCCGGTGCCAGACCCGATTTTTTTATCTAACATACTGAAATCTTTTGATTTTTCGTGTTATTTCGGCGGGGTTGAAGGGGCCAATGGGGTTAGTTAAAACGAATCGGTTTAATGAATGTTCCCGATTTCTTCAATGAAAACAAGGGAGTTGGCCGGATGCGACAAATTGAATGATTAGAAAAAACGAAGGGGTTTGGTCGGTTGGGCCGCTTTGCCGGTTCACCGGCGGCAAAAAAACGTCCGGGGCTGCGGGAGAAAAGTCGACTTGATTCCGTTAAGGGATTGGTTTTACGAGGGAATTAAGCTTTAATTTTTTTCAGGCGGGCACTGAGGGATGGGGGGGTAATCCCCAGCAATTTTGCGGCCAGGGCCTGATTTCCCTTGGTCCGCCGCATGGCTTCCGCGACCAGAAGATCCGCCGCCTGCTTCAGGTTGGGAAGCTTTTCGTGGAATGTCAGGAACGATTCGACGGTGCTGTCGGAGGGCTTCTTGTCCTGGGGCATGT
>JARRKW010000227.1:0-6047 GCA_037387645.1 Desulfuromonadaceae bacterium | reverse complement strand
GGGAGTGTTATGAAGATTTTTGTGCTGGAAGGGTTGATCATCGGCATCCTCGGCACCGGTTTTGGTACCCTGTTGGGACTGCTGTTGGCGCAGAACGCCGACCCCATCATCAAGTGGCTGGAGCAGACCCTGCGCGTCAAGATCTTCGATCAGGCCGTCTACGGCATGGATCATTTTCCCTCGGCGGTCAATTCCGCCGATGTGCTGGCCGTCGTCGTCGTGGCCATGAGCATTTCCCTGTTGGCCACCGTCTATCCGGCCTGGCGCGCCGCCCGCATGGATCCGGCGGAAGCCCTGCGCTATGAGTGAACGAGGAGTGTTGCCGTGATTGAGACGCAGGCGCTGTGCAAAAGCTTCGGAACCACGGATGGACGGGTGGAGGTGCTGCGGAATATCGATCTTTGCATCGGTCGCGGCGAGCGGGTGGCCGTGGTCGGCGCGTCGGGAGCCGGAAAAACCACCCTCATGCATATTCTGGGGGGGCTTGACCATCCCACCAGCGGAACGGTTCGTTTTGACGGCATGGACGTTTATGCCTTAAAGAGCGCCGATCTGGATGCCTTCCGCAATCAGACCGTCGGTTTCGTCTTCCAATTCCATCAGCTGCTGCCCGAGTTCAGCGCCCTGGAAAACGTCATGATGCCGGCTCTGATCGCCCGCAAGAGCCGGCGCGAAGCGTCTCCCCTGGCCGCGGACCTGCTGGCGGAAGTGGGGCTGGGACATCGACTCAAGCATAAACCGGGACAGCTTTCCGGCGGCGAACAACAGCGGGTGGCCATTGCCCGGGCGCTGGTTCTTTCCCCGCGGGTCCTACATATGGTCGACGGTTCGATTGTCGATTGAGCCAGCGGTGGGAGATAAACCGGCTTCCGGGGGGAAGCGGGCCTGTTTTTGGTTTGCACCTCAAGGGTGATTAACCTATAATGCGGTCCTTTATAGTGCCGATGAAATTCAGGAGATGTGCGGGCATGTATTTGAGGTTGCTGATATCGCTGTTGTTATTGCTATGGAGTGTGGCCTGGTCCGCCGCCGAAACCATTAGCGAAGTGCAGATCAGGGGGAATGCCCGTGTCGAGTTGAGCGCCATTCAGGCGGTGATTTCCGCCCGTGCCGGTGCTCCCTACGATCCCGCCGTGGTTGATCGCGACATTAGAGCCCTTTATGCCATGGGACGCTTCCAGGATGTGGCCGCCGAGCTGGAGGCAGCGGATGACGGCACCATTCTGACCTATCGTCTGCAGGAAAGGCCCCTGATTCGGCGGGTGGAATTCCGCGGCAACGACGAGTTTTCCACGGAAAAACTTCAGGGTCTGATACTGGTCAAGACGCCGGATCTCTACGATCAGGTCCAGGTGGAAAAAAGTATCGAGGCCATCAAGGCTGTCTATCGGGCCGACGGCTATCATGCGGTGACGGTCGACTCCGACCTGGATGTGGACGGTCGCAATGAGGCCATCCTGACCTTCGAAATCGACGAGGGGGATGTGGTCATGGTGGACAGCCTCCGCTTCGAGGGCAACACGGTTTTTTCCGACCGGAAGCTGCGCAAAACCATTCAAACCAAGGAACGCTGGTTGTTTTCCTGGCTGACCGGCCGCGGCAAGTTCAACGAGGATACCCTCAAGGACGATCTGGAGCGCATTGCCGACCTGTATTTCGATAACGGCTACGTCAGGATCAAGGTCAGAAAGAAAACGGCGGAATTGTCCGCCGATAAGCGCTATATGGACATTGTGCTGGAAATCGAGGAGGGCCCTCAATTCCGGGTCGGCAGTCTGGATATGGGCGGCGATCTGCTCAAGGACAAGGATAAGGCCGATCTGCTCAAGCTGGTTACTTTGGAGGAGGGCGAGATTTTCAGCCGGAAATTGCTGCGGGAGAGCGTGGCGGCCGTCGGCGAAGCCTATTCCGATGAGGGCTATGCCTATGTCAACGTGGTGCCGCTGACCCAGCTTGATCCGGAGCAGCAGTTGGTCAACGTGGTCTTTGATGTGGATCAGGGGGCGCTGGTCACCATCGATCGCATCCAAATTGCCGGCAATACCAAAACCCGGGACAAGGTTATCCGCCGGGAAATGAAAGTCATCGAAGGCGACCTGTACAGTTCCAAAAAACTCAAGGAAAGCCGCCGGCGTATCAACAATCTCGGTTTTTTCGAGGAAGTCAATCTGACCACGGCTCAAAGCACCGATACCGAGCACATGAACGTTGACATCGAGGTCAAGGAGCGGCCCACCGGCACCTTCAGCGTCGGAGCGGGTTTCTCCTCCGCCGATGGGCTCATCGGCCAGGGCTCGGTCTCCCAGGAAAACTTCCTCGGCAAGGGGTTGAAGCTGAATCTGTCGGCCTCCCTGGGGGGCAAAAGTGCCACCTATCAGGTCGGTCTGCTCGATCCCTATTTTCTGGACATGAATCTGGCCTTGGGCTTCGACCTGTACAATACCAAGCGGGAATGGGCAGGTGCTCAGTTCCTCCCTGTACGCCTCTTTGACCCGCAATACCACCGATTACCATCCGGATCCCTCCACCGGCTTCGTGATGGAAAACTCCCTGGAGCTGGCCGGTCTCGGCGGGGACGAAAAGTTTCTGAAATATATTTTCGACTACCGGCATTTTTATCCGGCCTTTTGGGATACGGTCTTCTCGGTGCATGGGCAGCTCGGCTATGTCATGAAGATCGCCAAACAGGATTTTTCCGTCGACGAACGGTTCTATCTCGGTGGCCTGCGTTCCCTGCGCGGCTTCCGGAACCGTGAGGTGGGGCCCTATGACGAGGAGAACGATGAGTATACCGGCGGCAACAAGGAAGCTTATTTCAACCTTGAATGGATCTTTCCCATTTTCAAGGATGCCGGCCTCAAAGGCGTGACCTTTTTCGATACCGGCAACGCCTGGGATAATAACGAAATGTTCTTCTCCAAGATGCGCTACAGCGTTGGTGCCGGCCTCCGTTGGATGAGTCCCATGGGGCCGCTTAAGTTGGAGTGGGGTTATAATCTGGATCCCTATGATTATGAAGATAAGAGCGTGTTCGAGTTTTCCATCGGTCAATTTTTCTAACCCTGTAAGGAGATTTTCATGAAACGTTTGGCGGGTTTGATCCTGGTGTGCTTCCTTTTGACGGTTTCTTCGGCTTTTTCCGCCGAGAGCAAGGTCGGCTACGTCGATTTGCAAAAAGCCCTGAATTTTTCCGCGGCGGGCAAGGCGGCCAAGGAGACCATTACGGCCAAGGTCAAGGAATTCGAAGGGAAGATTGAGGGCAAGAAGGCTGAACTGCAGAAACTCAAAGAAGAACTGGAGAAGCAGGCGATTCTCCTCTCCGAGCAGGCCCGTTCCGACAAGGAGCGGGATTATCAGCAGAAGCTGAAGGATTTCCAGCGCTACACCAAGGACGCCCTGGAAGAGCTGCAACGGGCAGATGCCGACTATACCCGCCAGATTCTGGAGAAGATCCTCAAGGTGGTGCAGGAGGTGGGAGAAAAAGAAGGCTATGCGATGATTCTCGAAAAGTCGGAAAGTTCCCTGCTGTATGCCGACGAAAAGATCGAACTGACCGAAAAAGTGATCAAGGCCTTCGACGCGCAGCAAGAAAAACCATAGGGGGCAACCGTGGCGACTCTCAGGGAACTTGCAGATTTGCTTGAGGCTACGGTCGTGGGTGACGACCAGACCCAGGTTCAGCGGGTGGCGCCATTGAATGCCGCCGGTCCCGGCGATTTGACCTTTGTCGCCGCACCCAAATATCTGCCGCAGCTTCAGACCACCAAGGCCTCCGCCGTTATCCTTTTTCCCGGAGTGGAAAGTCCCGGGTTGCCGGCGCTGGTCTGTTCGAATCCCTATCTGGCCTTCGCCAAGGTGTTGACCCACCTGCAGGTTCGGCGCCCCGAAGCGCGGGGGGTCATGGCCGGGGCGCAGGTTGCGGCGGGAGTAGAACTGGGGGAAAATGTCACCATTCATCCCGGTTGTGTGGTCGGCGAAGGGGTACACATCGGTTCCGGCACCATCCTCTACCCCAACGTCGTGGTCTATGATAACGTTACCATCGGCGCCGACTGTACCATTCATGCCGGCGTGATCATCCGGGAAGGCTGTCGTCTCGGCGATCGGGTGATTCTGCAGCCGGCGGCCATTATCGGCAGCGATGGTTTCGGTTTCGCTCCGGATGGGGAACGCTATTTCAAGATTCCCCAGGTCGGCATTGTGCAGCTCGAGGACGATGTGGAAATCGGTTCCGCCAGCTGTATCGATCGCGCCGCGCTCGGCGTGACCCGGATCTGTCGGGGGAGTAAAATCGACAATCTGGTGCAGGTGGCGCACAATGTGGTGGTCGGTGAAGATACCATTCTCGTTTCCCAGGTCGGTATTGCCGGCAGTACCCAGATCGGCCGCCATTGTACTTTTGGCGGGCAGGTGGGGGTGGCCGGCCATCTGAAGATTGGTGACAACGTGACCATCGGCGCGCGCGGCGGGGTGGCCGGTGATCTGGCGCCGAATCAGCTGCTCTCGGGCGCGCCGACCATGCCCCACCGGGAATGGTTGAAGGCCTCCATGAGTTTTGCCAAACTGCCTGAAATGCGTAAGAATATCGGCCAGCTCAAGCGGCAATTGGAAGAACTGGAAAAGATTATCAAGGAGAGATGACGCTATGGTTCTGAATACCGTTGAAATCATGAAGCTGCTGCCGCATCGCTATCCCTTTTTGCTGGTGGACAAGATTATCGAGGTCACGGAAGGCAAAGGGATCGTCGGCATTAAAAATGTGACTATTAATGAACCATTTTTCCAGGGACATTTCCCGGGCCACCCGATCATGCCGGGGGTGCTGATCATCGAGGCTATGGCGCAGGTCGGCGGGCTTTATGGCCTGGTGGCTGGCGATATCGGTGAAAACAAGGTAACCTATTTTGTCGGCATCGATAAAGCCAAGTTCAGAAAGCCGGTGCTGCCCGGCGACACCATCCGTTTCGAACTCGAATTGGTCAGCTGCCGACGCGGTATCTTCTGTTTTTACGGTAAGGCCTATGTGGAAGGAACGCTGGTGGCCGAAGCTGAATTGAAAGCAACCTTCGCGGATCGCTAACCTCTCAGGATATCTATGATACATCCAACAGCCATTATCGATCCGTCGGCCCAGATCGCCGACGGGGTAACCATCGGCCCCTATGCCGTGATCGGCGCCCATGTTTCCATCGGAGCCGGAACCGTGGTCGGTTCCCATAGCGTGATCGAGGGCTGGACCGAAATCGGCCGGGACAACCGTATTTTTCAGTTCGCCTCCGTCGGTGCGGCGCCTCAGGACCTCAAATACCGCGGCGCCAAAACCACCCTGAAAATCGGTGACCGCAACACCATCCGGGAATTCGTTACCCTGCACCGCGGAACCGAGGATGGGGGGAGCGAGACGGTAATCGGCGACGACAATCTCTTTCTGGCCTATTCCCATGTGGCCCACGACTGCCATATCGGCAATCGGGTCATTCTTTCCAACGGGGCAACGCTGGCCGGCCATGTGAGCGTCGATGATCAGGTCATTCTCAGCGGCCTTTGCGCGGTGCACCAGTTCACTCGCATCGGTTGCCACGCCATGGTGGCCGGAGGCTCCATGGTGGCGCAGGATGTGGTGCCCTACACCATGGTGCAGGGGGATCGCGCCAAGACCGTCGGTTTGAACCTGGTCGGGCTGAAACGGCGGGGGTTCAGCGAGGATACGGTGCGCAACCTGAAAAAGGCCTACCGCCTGGTGTTCCGTTCCGGCAGCAAGGTCGAAGAGGCGCTGGAGCAGATCGCCCAGGAGCTGGATGCCTCGCCGGAACTGGATATTTTTGTCGATTTTATCCGCACCAGTGAACGGGGGATAGCGCGTTAGGACCCGATTACAACCTTCTTGTTATCTCAGGAGGAGTTGTCATGGGCAAATTGCGGGCCGCGGTGATTGGAGTGGGTTATCTCGGGCGTTTCCACGCCCAGAAATTCGCCGCCCTGGAAGATGTGGATCTGGTCGCTGTAGTCGATATCGCGCCCGGCCGGGCCGCCGAGGTGGCCGCCGA
>JARRKW010000226.1:0-4059 GCA_037387645.1 Desulfuromonadaceae bacterium | reverse complement strand
CTCTATCATTACGCCTGGGACACCTTCTACGCCGACGGTGGTCATCAGCTCAAGATGGGGGAGCTGTTCAAGAGGGTGATCCGGCGGGAAATGGATGACGGCACCTATCACCGCTATAATCCGCGCCGCGGCCGGTCCTTCCAAAAAGATGCGGGAGCGCCATGAGTCGGGTTTTCCTCCTCAGCAGCAATGCTACCATCGATCCCTATCCGGTCTATCCCCTCGGCATGGCGGTGGTGGCCGCGGCTCTGAGCGCCGCGGGGCATGATGTCTGCCAGTTCGATTATCTGGCCGCCGGGCGGTCGCCGGACCTTCTGCGGGAGCGGATCGAGGCTTTTGCCCCCGATTTTATCGGCCTGTCCCTGCGCAATCTGGACAATGCCGATTCCTTCAGCCAGTTGCAGGGCTGGTACCTGGATGCCGCCAGGGAACTGCTCGCCGCAGTGCGACAGGTTTCCAGGGCGCCGCTGATTCTCGGTGGGCCGGCCTTTTCCCTGTTGCCGGAAGCGATTCTGGACTATCTCGGCGGCGATTACGGCATTGTCGGGGAGGGGGAGCGGGCCCTGCCGGAGCTGCTCCAGGCTCTGGCGGAAAACCGCCCGGTTCCCAGGCTGATCCGCGACACCCCTTTGCTCGACGGATCCCGGCTGGCGGCACCTCTCTATGTTCCGGAGCTGGTTCGTTTCTACCGGCAGGAGAGCGGGTTGCTCAACCTGCAGAGCAAGCGCGGCTGTCCCCACCGGTGCAGCTACTGTTCCTACCCCCGGCTGGAGGGGGAGCGGTTTCGTTTCCGCGATCCCGTACAGCTGGCCGAGGAGATCGAACGGTTGCAGCGGGACCAGGGTGTCGACAGTCTCTTTTTCACCGATTCGGTCTTCAATGATCCCCAGGGGCATTATCTGCTGGTGGCCGAAGAGTTTCTCCGGCGTGGTCTGAAGCTGCGCTGGAGCGGGTTCTTCCGGCCCCAGGGGATGGGAGTAAAGGAATTGTCCCTGCTAAAAAGAGCGGGACTGTTCGCCATGGAACTCGGAACCGACGCGGCCAGCGACAGCACCCTGGAGGGGCTGCAGAAGGGTTTTGGCTTTGCCGAGGTGCTGGCGGTCAACCGGGCCGCGGTGGCCGTCGGAATTCCCTGCGCCCATTTCGTCATGTTCGGTGGTCCCGGGGAAACCGAGACAACCCTGCGGGAAGGATTGGCCAACTTGGCCCGGCTGGAGCACTGTGTGGTCTTCGCCTTCTCCGGCATCCGCATTCTGCCCGACACCGCCCTGCGGCAGCGGGCCATTGCGGAAGGGCTGCTGACCGCCGACAATGATCTATTGCGGCCGGTCTACTATTTTTCGCCGCAGCTGGCGCCGGCCAGCCTGAACCGGCAGCTGGAGAAGGCCTTTCGGGGGCGCCGCGACCGCATCTTCCCGCCGCCGGAAGGGCAGAAACGGCTGCTGGTGATGCGGCGCTTCGGCTACCGGGGATTGCTCTGGGATACCCTGGTGCGGCTGCCGCAGAGCGCGCAGCAGAAGGTTTGCTGAAATGACGACCCTGGATTACAAGCGCATCCTGCTGGTTCATCCCCTCGGCTATAATGTCGAGGCGGCCGGGGGAGACATCTCCCGGCTGGCCAACATCATGCCGCCTTTGGGCCTGGCCAGCATCGCCGCCTTTCTGGAGCAGCGCGGTATCCGGGCTTCCCTTATCGACTGCTATGCGCATCCGGCCGCTTCGCGCCGGCGCATTCGCGACACGCTGCTGGCCGAGCGGCCCGCCTATCTGGGCCTGAGTTGCACCACCGCCAGTTTCCTCGACGGGGTTCGCCTGGCCGAGCTGGCCCGCGAGCTGCTGCCGGGAATCGGCATTGTGTTCGGCGGCACCCACGTTTCGGCCCTCAGGGAGCGGCTGCTGCGCGAATTCCCCGTCATCGACTGTCTGGTGGTCGGCGAGGGGGAATTGACCCTGGCCGAATTGCTGGAAGCCGGAATCGACCGGGCGGAGACGGTTCCGGGGCTGGTCTGCCGCAGCCGGGACGGTGAAATCCTCTTCACCGGCTACCGGGAAACGGGGCTGGAACTCGACGAGCTGCCCTTTCCGGCCTATGAAAAACTGGCCGGTTTTCCCGCGGCCTATCGCCTGCCCATCTTCAACTATCCCAAGGCGCCCAACACCAGCTGCATTTCCAGCCGGGGCTGTCCCTACGCCTGCAGCTACTGTGATCGTTCGGTTTTTCGCCGCTCCTTCCGCTACAATTCGGCGAACTACCTGTACGAGCATCTGCGCTATCTGCGGGATCGCTTCGGTATCCGCCACGTCAATTTCTACGACGACCAGTTCACCTTCAACCGTCCCCGGGTCGAGGCCTTCTGCCGGTTGCTGGTCGACCGGCCCCTGGGCATGACCTTCAACTGCGCGGTTCGGGCGGAGCATGTCGATGCCGAACTGCTGCGCCGGATGAAGACGGCCGGCTGCTGGATGGCCAGTCTGGGCATCGAGACCGGGGACGCGGAACTGTTGGCCCAACATCGGCAGAATGCCGATCTGGGGATGCTGGCCGACAGGGTCCGGCTGATCAAGCAGGCCGGCATTCGCACCAAGGGCCTGCTCATGATGGGATTGCCCGGGGAGAGCGAAGCCAGCATTCGCAGAAGCATGGAATATGTTTTTTCCCTGCCCCTGGATGATTTCAACCTGGCCAAGTTTACCCCCTTTCCCGGCTCGCCCCTCTACCAAAACATCCATGAGCTGGGGAGCTTCGAGGAGGACTGGGAAAAAATGGATTGCATGGCGTTCCAGTTTGTTCCCCAGGGGATGACCCGGGAGCGGCTGGAGGAGCTGTTTCAGCATTTTTACCGCTCCCATTTTCAGCGGCCCCGGGTGCTGCTCGGCTATCTGGCCATGCTCTGGCGTTCGCCGGACAGCTGGCGGCGTTTCCTGGCCGATCTGGGTTCGTTCATCAAGTTCACCCGTGTCAACCGGCGGTATCTCGATGCAGCAGAGTGATTTCAGCGCCGACCGGGTCCTCATCGTCATCCCGGTCTACAACCATGCTGCCAGCCTGCGCCGGGTGGTGGAGGGCTGCCTGGCGGTTCATTCCCGGGTGCTGGTGGTCGATGACGGCAGCAGCGACGAACCCCTTTCCCGTCTGGCCGGACTGGCGGTGGAAACCCTGCGCCATGAACGGAACCGGGGCAAGGGGGCGGCAATCCTGTCCGCCGCTGAGCAGGCCCGGCAGTGGGGGATGAGCCATATCATCACCATTGACGCCGACGGGCAGCACGATCCGGCCGACCTTCCCCGTTTTCTGGAACAGTTACGCCAAACGCCCCTGGCCCTGGTGGTGGGACGCCGGGATTTTTCCGTTCCCCATGTCCCCGGCAGCTCCCGTTTCGGCCGGCGGTTTTCCAATTTCTGGTTGCGGGTGCAGACCGGCCGCCGGCTGACCGACACCCAAAGCGGATTTCGCGCCTATCCCCTGTTTCTGTTGCAGGGTATTTCCTGGCGGCAGTCGGGCTACGCTTTCGAGGTGGAGGTGTGCCGCATCGCAAGCTGATCAGCGAGGAGCAGACCCCGGAGCGGGTTTCGGTGCTGCGACCATTGCGCTCCCTGCGGATGCTGCTCACCGAAAACAGTTCCCCTTCCCGCCTGGCGGTCGCCGCGGCGGTGGGGGTATTGCTCGGGACGCTCCCCCTGATCGCCTGTCATACCATTGCGATTCTGTTCGTTTCGAGTTTTTTTCGTCTCAACAAGGTCGCGGCGGTGGCCAGCAGTCAGCTGTGCATGCCGCCTCTGGTTCCGGCCCTGTGCATCGAAGCGGGATATTTCATGCGTCACGGCGGTTTGCTTACCGAAATTTCCTGGCGGACCCTGGGCCATCAGGGGCTGGAACGGCTCTGGGAATGGCTGCTCGGCTCCCTGCTGCTCGGGCCCGTCCTGGCTCTGCTCACCGGCCTGGCGACCTATGTTCTGGCTCTGGCGGTAAGGAGGCAAGTCGGTGTCGGGCGTTGACGGTTCCCGCGCCGCCCGCCGGCCTGCCGTCGGCAATCGTTTGGGGCACTGGATTTTCTACGG
>JARRKW010000225.1:0-3597 GCA_037387645.1 Desulfuromonadaceae bacterium | reverse complement strand
GCATCAGGAGATTCATCTGGATACCCAGGGAGTGTTGATGGAGGCCCTGCGGATCTTCGATGAAAAGAACTACGAGGGCGACTTCGAGGAGGAGGAATGGGATAATGCGGACTCGGCCGAGGCCGTCGAAGCGGTCCGTGAAGAGACGTCCTCGGTGGAATTGTCCGCGGATGACCTGGGCCTCAGTAATCTTGATCAGCTGGAACGGAAGATTCCGGAAGTCTTTGCCAGCATCAAGGTGATCGATCCGGCTGAGGTGCATCGCCAGCGTTTGTCGAAACTCTCTCCGGGGATGGATGCGGAATCATTGGAGGCTCTGGTCGCCTTTTTGACCCCTTTTTCTCAGGAGGATGCCAATGCCAAACCGGTTCCGGCAGCGGGAGAAGCTGAGCGGTCGCTGATTTTTTTCAGTCTGGATGCGGTTGTTCGCCACGCCGTTATGACCCTGTGCAAGGCCGAGGGCATTCGGACCTTTACCACCGATGACCAGGAGGATCTGGAGCTGATCCTGGCACAGTCTCTGCAAAAGGGCATGGTTCCCCTGTTGGTGCTGGGATGCCCCGATGAGACGGTGGCGGCCTGGACCGACGCTTCCCTGCGCCAGCTGCGGCAGCGACTCGCCAGCGACTATCCGCAGCTGCAACTGGTGCAGTTGGCGCCGGCAGACAGCGACGATTTTATACTGCAGGCCTATCAGGATGGGGTCAGAGCCGTGCTGCCCAGACCCTGCGGGCTGACGGCAGGGGGGAGCTCAGGCGACCTGATCCGTTTTTTTGAACTGTTGTTGCAATACCTGAAAAATTATTTTTCCGGGCAGAAACAGCAGTCGCTGCATGAGCTTAAAGAGGAGTTGGTTCGGTTGCAGGCCCTGCGCGATGCACCGGAGTTGTCGCTGCTGTTGTTGCAGCGGGTGGCGGTTTTTTTCGAGCGGGCTTTGACCTTTATCATTCGTTCCGGTGAAATGATTGCCGAACGGGGGATCGGTCTCAAACAGGAAGATGGTCGGACCCCGACCCCCCCGCTGAAATTTCGGGTGCCGCTGGACAAGCCCTCCATCGTTCACAAGGCTTTGGCCGAAGGGAAACTGTTTTTCGGTCCCAGCGGGGATGCCGTTTTGCGCGATTACCTGTATACTCAGATTGGTTCCCCGCAAACCGGGTCGATCCTGCTGCTGCCCATCTGCAATCAGGGCCGACCGATCGCCCTGATCTATGGAGATTGCGGAGCCGGGGTCACGGGGGCCGTGCCCCTTGATGCGCTGGAGATTCTGGCGGGTCAGGCGGGACTGGTCCTGGAGAATGCGCTTATTCGACGCCAGCTGGAAAAATATGTTGCCCAGGGATGACGCCCCTTTCTGTCGGTCGGCGTGTATTTATTTTCTCAGAGGTCGCTTATGGATTCAAAAACCTTGAACCATCATTTCTTGAACCAAATTTTGGAAATCGCTTTTGAAAAACGGGTTTCGGATGTTCATTTCGAGGTGGACAACCCGCCCTTTTTCCGTGGACGCGGTCAGCTGCTCCGCTCCAAGCTGGCAAATTTGACCGCGGAAGACACGGAATTTATCGCCTCACACATTCTGGAGCATAATGGACGCGCTCTTTCCGATGACCTCAGGGAAATTGATGCCTCCTATTCCCTGGCCAATGGGGGCAGGTTTCGGGTCAGTATTTTCCGGCAGCGCGGCAGTTTCGGCGTGGTCATGCGGGTGATTCCCCCCACGGTGGGGTCTTTTGAAGATCTCAACCTGCCGGCGGTGCTGGAAGAAATCGTCAAGGCGCCCAACGGCCTGATTCTGGTTACCGGCCCGACCGGCAACGGTAAGTCGACCACCCTGGCTTCCATGCTGCGATTTCTCAATGAAAAGTACAGTTACAACATTATCACCATCGAAGATCCCATCGAGTTCCTGTTTGCCTCCAACAAAAGCTGTATCATTCAACGGGAAGTCGGTATCGATACCGATAACTTCAGTGCCGCCTTAAAAGCGGCCCTGCGGATGGACCCCGATGTCATCATGGTGGGTGAAATGCGGGATCTGGAAACCATCGATGCCTGCATCAAGGCGGCCGAGACCGGACATCTGGTGTTCTCCACTCTGCATACCCAGAACGCCGCCACCACCATCAACCGGCTGGTGGGACATTTCCCTCCCGACGCCCAGGAAATCATCCGGCAGCGGCTGGCGGATATTCTGGTGGCGACCGTTTCCCTGCGGCTGATCAAGGATAAGTCCGGTGAGAACATCGTTCCGGTCATTGAGGTGATGCGCTCGACCACCACCATCCAGGCCTGTATTCGCGATGGCCGTCTCGACGAAATCGAGGGGAATATCGAAAAGGGCCGGGCCCAGTACCATATGCAGAGCATGGATCAGCATCTGATCGAACTCTGTAAAAACGACATCATTTCCATCAGCGAAGCCAAACGGGTTTCCCGTTCCATGGACCTGGAGCGGAAATTGAATTTCACCGCCTAGACCCTGTCGGATCTGTCGGGAACGCCCGGTTTTGGGATCCGGGCCGGATCCGATTGCTTGTGGCAAGCACAAACGAGACAGCCCCGCCGAAGTTCATTTCGGCGGGGCTGTCTGCTTCTCGACGCAAGGCTGGGTCAGGTTTATCTCCAGCCGGTCTTATGTGTCCGATCTTATTGGATTTTGTCCAGCAGTTCCATTTTTTTGCGGTTGTAGTTTTTCTCGGTGATGAGATCTTCCTCCAGCAGTTCCTTCAGGTATTTCAACTTGGTTTTAATATCGTCTCTGAGCGCCGCGTCGGTCAGTTTGGGCAGGGCCGCTTCTTCCTTGACGATGGCCTGCTGCAGCTGATTCATGTCGACGCTGATCCACAGGGGCGCTTTGGCGCCTCCCGTCAGTTGCTGCTGTTGCGCATAGGGGGGCAGGGCCGTCAGGGGTGTTTTTGACGCCGATATCGTCAGGGGATCAAGCTCGGAAAAAATGGGGAGCATGGCGCTGGTTTCATTGGGCCGACGATCCTGATTGACGAAATTGAAGGCCAGATTCAAACGTTTATTGGCATCGACGAACAGAATACCTTCGGTTTTCCGGCTGTTGGAGAAAAGCAGTTGTTTGTTCAGATTATAGGAAATGAAATGGACGCGTTGATTGGCATTGGCCTTGGCCAGGGCGGTTTTCAGGGCCGGTGCCAGTCGATTGACTTCGCCGGCCTGGAAGGCCTCGCCTTTTTCCTGTTCCTTGGTTACGATCCCGGTTTCCTCAAGGTAGGAAAGGTCCCCCAACAGTTTTTTCAGATCGGCAAGGTCGACCTCGTAGGGATGGGCATAACCTTGGGAAACCACAGCCCCCTCATTTTGGACCTGCTCCAGGGTGACGTTGAACTCATGCTGTTTGTCGACTTCCGTGCGCACCAGTTTGGTGCCGGCGCAACCGGAAAGCAGCAGGGTCGCTAAAGCCAACAGGACGGCGATTCGTTTCATTGTATGAAATCCTCCCTTTGTTCGATTGGATTTGTGTTTTGAAATGAGAGTTACTTATACGTGAGTTGCGCTTGCGCGTCAATCGCAAACCGGTTGCAGGGGCAATATGCGAGCCCGTTTTGGCGGCCGGGGTAAAATGGG
>JARRKW010000224.1:0-5110 GCA_037387645.1 Desulfuromonadaceae bacterium | reverse complement strand
CCGCCCTGGGCCAGGCCGTGAATCTGCAACGGCTCACCGATAATGTCGCCGACTTTCATGCGTGGGTTCAGGGAAGAATAGGGATCCTGAAAGATCATCTGCATTTCCCGGCGCAAGGGGCGCATTTTTCGCGGGGACAGTTGCAGCACATCCTGCCCCCGGAACAGCACCTGACCGCTGTCGGCGTCCAGCAGGCGAAGGATCAGACGTCCGGTGGTGGATTTGCCGCAGCCCGATTCGCCGACCAGGCCGAGGGTTTCCCCCTGGCGCAGACTGAAGGAGACCTGGTCCACCGCCAGCAGCCGCCCCTTGGCGGCGCCCGGGTTGCCACGGTTGGTGGCAAAGGATTTGCTGAGCTGATGGACTTCCAAAAGGAGACTCATTCGGACCCCCATTGACGAACCAGATGATTTGGTGCTATGGCCTGCAGACGGGGCAGGATGCCCCGCCGGGGTGCAAAAGGTTCCGGACACTGGTCGAGAAAACTGAGGCCGTTGCCGTTGCCCTGGTTGCGGCCGGTCAGGGTTTCCAGCCGCCGGCGTTTCTCTCCCAGTTTGGGAATGCAGCCGTGCAGACCCCGGGTGTAGGGATGAACCGGGTTGGCGAAGATTTCCCGCACCGGGGCGTATTCCATGATCAGGCCATTGTACATGATGGCGACCCGGTCGGCGTTTTCGGCGACCACGCCGAGATCGTGGGTGATCAGCAGGGTGGCCATGCCGCGCTCGGCTTTGAATTGCTGCAGCAGATCCATGATCTGGGCCTGGATGGTGACGTCCAGGGCGGTGGTGGGTTCATCGGCGATGAGCAGGCGCGGATCGCAGGCCAGGGCCATGGCGATGACCACCCGCTGACGCATGCCGCCGGAGAGCTGGTGGGGATATTCATGGACGCGCAGTTGCGGCGAGGGAATGCCGACCTGCCGTAGCAGTTCGGTTGCGGCGCTCAAGGCCTGGTTTTTGGCCAGTCCTTTGTGCAGCCGCAGAACCTCGGCGATCTGTTCGCCGATGCGCATTACCGGGTTGAGGGAGGTCATGGGTTCCTGGAAAATCATGGCGATCTGGTTGCCGCGCATACGGCGCATTTCTTCCGGAGGCAGATTGCGCAGATCATGGCCGGCAAAGAGAATCTGCCCCTCGACAATCCGTCCCGGTTCGGGAACCAGCCGCAGCAGGGACAGGGCGGTCATGGATTTGCCGCAACCGGATTCGCCCACCAGCGCCAGGGTTTCCCCCGCGGTGATGGTGAAATCGACGCCGCGCACGGCCTTAACCAGGCCGCTGGCCGGGAAAAAATAGGTCGTCAGATTGTTGACCGCGAGAAGGGGCGTCATGGATTGATCTCGTAAGATGTTGATTATATTACTAAACAAGATTGGCTGGAAGCCCTCGGGAGGTTCACTTTACCCCGAAAGCAGATGCCGGTCAAGTTCCTCCATGCGGCCTTTGGCAGGGCGCAAAACCGCTCGGCCGTTGAGGGTAAAGGGCCTGGCGGAGAAGGTGTGTGGGGATTGCCATGGCCGTGAGGGGAAAGCGGAATATCGATCATTTTTTGAGGAGGACGTATGCTGCCCTGTTATGAGAAGATCCTCTATGCCACCGACCTATCGGTCAATGCCACCCATGCCTTTCAGCATGCGGTGAGTCTGGCCCGGCATTATCGGGCCAGCATCTATTTGCTGCATATCCTTCCGGAGCTGGATGCCTCGTTGATCAACTACATCGCTTCGGCCATGGGGGAGGAGCGTTTGCTGCAGCACGAGTTGGAGCATAAGAGCGCCATCAGAAAAGAGATTTCCCAGCGCCTGCGCCTGTTCGCCCAGGATGAACTGGAGGATCATGCCGAGGATCTGGAGCGGATCGCCGCTATCGAGGTTCAGCAAGGCAATCCCGTCAGTCAAATCCTGGCCACTGCCGAACGCCTGGATGTGGATTTGATCATCATCGGCAGCCATGGCAAGGGACGGTTGAAATATACCTTTTTGGGGAGCGTGGCGGAAAAGCTGCTGCGCCAGAGCCCTCGGCCGATGCTGGTGGTGCCGTTACAGGACGTCGTCGAATAGCCACAAGGGTTGAACGCGTGCGGCAAAGGAGAAGGAAGCCCCCTCCCACCGACCCCTTTTTTCGCTGGGGTGGCCGCTCGTCACTTTTTCAGTTCAATACCGAAGCCTTTGATTTTCCGGTGCAGGTTGGAGCGTTCGATCTCGATGGCCTCGGCCGTTCGGGAGATGTTCCAATCGTTCTCTTCCAGTTTCTGCAGCAGAAAATCCTTTTCAAATTCTTCCTTGGCTTCACGAAAGGTGCTGGCCTCAGTGGCGGCACCGATGGTGGCACGGGTATCGGCGGTTTTTTTGCTGAAGATGGCGACCGGCAGATGCTGCTCGCAGATCTGCTCTTCGGGCAGCATGATCACCAATCGTTCAATGATGTTCTTCAATTCCCGAATATTCCCGGGCCAGGCATAGTGCGTGAAGGCTGCCATGGCCTTGGGAGAAACCGTTTTCATTTCCCGCCCTTCCTTGGTACAGAAAAATTTCAGAAAATGGTTGATCAGCAGGGGAATGTCTTCTGTCCGTTGTCGTAATGGCGGGACGACGAAGGGGAGAACATTCAGGCGGTAGAAGAGGTCTTCGCGAAAGTTCCCTTTGCTGATTTCCTCCTCCAGGTCCTTGTTGGTGGCGGCGATTACGCGCACATCGACTTCAATGGTGCGATTGCCGCCGACCCGTTCAAATTTTTTCTCCTGCAGAATCCGCAATACCTTGGCCTGGGTTTTCAGGCTCATATCGCCGATTTCATCGAGAAACAGGGTTCCCTCATGGGCCAGGTCGAATTTCCCCTTGCGCAGAGCCGTGGCGCCGGTGAAGGCGCCTTTTTCATGGCCGAAGAGTTCCGATTCGATCAGTTCCTCGGGGATGGCGGCGCAATTGACCTCGACGAACGGCTTGCCGTTGCGGGTTGAATGGGTATGAAGGGCGCGAGCAACCAATTCCTTGCCGGTACCGTTCTCACCGCTGATGAGAACCCAACCAGAGGTGGGGGCGGCCATGGCAATCTGTTGCTTGAGCAGACGAATCGCCGGGCTGTCGCCGATCATTTCGTATTCCTTGGCGATTTTGGCTTTTAACGAGCGATTTTCCTCAACCAGTTGGCTGACGGCCAGGGCATGTTGCACCGACAGCAGGAGTTTTTCCAGGGACAGCGGTTTTTCGATGAAATCGTAGGCGCCGAGCTTGGTTGCTTTGACGGCGGTTTCAATGGTGCCGTGACCGCTCATCATGATCACCAGCAGTTCGGGGTTGATTTCCCGCAGGCGCCGCAGGGTTTCAATGCCGTCCAGGCCAGGCATCCAGATGTCCAGCAGCACCAGATCGGGGGCTTCCTCCCGGACCAGGGCAATGCCTTCCTCGCCGTTTTCGGCAAAGAGGGTACGAAACCCTTCGTCCTGGAGAATGCCCTGCAGGCTTTTGCGGATGTTTTCTTCGTCGTCGACGATGAGAATGTTTTTCATGGTAAACCCTTCATGCAATGAGCCGACATCAGGCGCTGAATGTAACCATTGTGGTCGGAAATAATGGTGGAAACGATGGCCAAACCGAGTCCCGTGCCGGTTTTCTTGGTGGAAAAGTAAGGTTCGAACAGGCGCGGTTTGTCTTCCTGCGGGATGCCGCAGCCGTTGTCGGCCACGGTGAAGGTGACCATCTGCAAGAGTGCGTTATAGCTGGTTTCGATGGCAATGGTTGCGTCGTCGACCTGCTGCACGGCGCTGACGGCATTGTCCAGCAGATTGAGCAAAACCCGCTTCATCTGTTCCCGGTCCAGGTTGAACAGGGGGATGCCCTCGCCCGGGTCAAAATCGAAACAGATGTCCTTATGCCCCTCCTGATAGAGGATCAGGGCTTCGTTGATGACTTCATTGAGGTTGTTCAGGGTCGGATTGCTGGTCGGCATGCGGGCGAAGTTGGAGAATTCATTGACCAGATTTTTCAATTCATCGACCTGGGTGATGATCATGCGGGTGCATTCATCGAAAACCGTATCGTTCTGCTCGAATTGACCCAGGTAGCGGCGGCGCAGGCGCTGGGCCGAGAGTTGAATGGGTGTCAGGGGATTTTTGATTTCGTGGGCAATCCGCCGGGCCACCTCGCGCCAGGCGGCCATGCGTTGGGCTTTGATCAGGTGGGTCATGTCGTCGAAAACGATGACGGTGCCCATAAACTCATTGTTCTCATCGCGCATGGTGGTGACGTTGAACAGGAAGGTCACCCTGGTGTCCTGAATCGGCAAAGTCGCCTGTTTACGAATGGAATCTTTGCCGGAAGCAATCAGATCCCGGAGAAATCCCTTGACCATGGGCAGATGTTCGGCGCTGACCACGTCGCGGAAGTTTCCTCCGAGAATTTTCCCGGGCTGGATTTTAAGCAGATTTTCCGCTGATTTGTTGATGGTGGTGACACGCCCCTCCTTATCCACGGAAATAACCCCGGCATTGACGCTTTTCAGGACGATTTCCATATAGCGGCGCCGCTGATCGATTTCCAGGTTCGAGGCCTGCAGTTCCTGGTTGGTTTCTTTGAGTTCCCTTTGCCCCTGCCGCAAATCGGCCGTCATCTGGTTGAAGGCCTTGACCAGACTGCCGACTTCATCGTCGCTGACCTGTTCGATATGCACATTGAGATCGCCGTCGGCCACGCGATTGGTGGCCAGGGCCAGTTTCTGGATGGGGACGGTGATGCCGCGGGCCAGATGGAAGCCGAACCAGGTGGCAAGAAAGATGATTACCAGGGCGATCAGCAGCAGCACCACCACGTAGCTCTTCTTGATTTTGTTTTTCAACAGTTTGGTGTTTTTATATTGTTCGTAAGAAGAGGAAATCTCCTTCATTTTACTGACCAGGGAGTAGGGCACGTAATAGTTGACCACAACCACGGCGACGACATCTTTCGGGTTCCAGTTGGACTGAACCGGCACGATGCCCCGGATCAGGTCGGCCTTGCCGATGGGGGTGATGAGGGTTTTGCGGTTTCCCTGCAGCCCTTCGCGGATATTGTCGCTGCCGGGATCGGTGAACTCGGCAGCCGGAACGTTGGGATTGGAGGCACGCACCAGTT
>JARRKW010000223.1:0-3600 GCA_037387645.1 Desulfuromonadaceae bacterium | reverse complement strand
GCGCCGGCCGTGCTGGGCGGCTCGCCCTACTCCTACTTCCGCTACCAGCATCACCTGGCCGCCAACAACGCCCTGGCGGTCTTTGCTGAATGCGCCACCGAGTTCCAGCGCTGCTGCGGTCGCCACTATCGGGCCGTGGAAACATACTGCTGCGACGATGCCGAGCTGGTTTTCGTCATGATCGGCTCTTTTGCCAGCAAGGCCAAGGCCGCCATCGACAGTCTGCGCACCGCCGGTCAGGCCGTGGGCCTGCTGCGACCGTTGCTGCTGCGGCCCTTTCCGGCAACGGAACTGCGCGAAGCCCTGACCGGGAAACAGGGGGTCGCGGTCATCGATCAGAATCTGTCGCCCGGTCACGGTGGCGTGCTCTACAGCGAGCTGGCGGCGGCCCTGTACCCTCTGGACCAGGAGCGCCCCCTGCTGCTCAGTTTCATCGGCGGACTGGGTGGCCGGGATATGGCTCCGGAAGAATTCTTCGAGATGGCCGCGGTCACTCGCCATGCCGTGGAGACGGGCACCGTCCCGCCCCCCCGACTGCTGTACACCGAAAAGGAGCTGGCCGAGATGCGACGGTTGCAGGCCGTCGCCGAGCAAACCAGGGAAAGGGGGACGCCATGAGCGAACGTCGCTTCAAATCCCTGAAGGATCTGCCACGCCACCATCTGCTGGGATCCGGCACCCCCCTATGCGCCGGCTGCGGCGCCTTGGAAGCGCTGCATGAAATCTACGATATTCTGGGAGAAAAAACGGTCATCGTCAATGCCGCCGGCTGCATGACCCTGCTGGCGGTCTACCCCTTCACCCCCTTTGCCGGCTCCTGGCTCTATACCGCCATGGCTTCCGCCCCCGCCGGCGCCCAGGGGGTGCGGGACGCCCTCGATATCCTGCGTGCCAAAGGCCGCCTGTGTGCCGAAGAGGATCTGCAGACCCTGGTGCTGACCGGCGACGGTGCCGCCTACGGCATGGGCCTGTCCGCCACCTCCGGCGCCATTGAGCGGGGTCTCGATTTTATTTACCTCTGCTACGACAACGAGGGCTACGGCAACACCGGCCAGCAGACCTCGGCCGCCACCCCCCACGGCGCCCGCACCGCCACCAGTCGCGCTCCGGGCGGCTATCCGGGCTACAAGAAAGACCTGTTCGCCATCTGGGCCGCCCACCGGCCCACCTACGTCGCCACCGTGATCGGCGCCGAACCTCTCGATTTGGCCCGTAAAATTGAACGGGCCAAAGGCCTGCGCGGCCCCCGTCTGATTCTGATCTTGGCCCCCTGCCCCACCGGCTGGGATTTCGATCCCGCCGATACGGCCCAGATCGGCAAACTGGCGGTTCAGACCGGAATCTGGCCGCTGAAGGAATATGTGGACGGCCGAGTGGTCCACAGCAAAGTGCCGCAGCAACGCCTGCCGGTGGAAGCCTACCTGCAAACCCAGGGACGCTTCGCCCACCTGTTCCAGCCGCAACGCAATACGGCCCTGCTGAGGGAAATCCAGGAAAGAATCGACGCTTACTGGCGGGAAATCGAAGAGCCAGGGCCCCCTTGAGCGTTTAACAAAACTTCGAAAAACAGATTCGTGGAACCTGCGACGGGTGACAAAAATCGGCACACATATTTAAATTGCTGATTTTATTTGACATAAAAACAATATTTTCTTCCTCCTGGGTGAAAAAAACCGGAGACAAGTCTTTTCAACACCAGAACCAGCCCCCAGGGCCGGAGGGAACACAAACACCATCAAATGCAGGGGGATTATTGTTGTCCGGAAGATTGATTGGTCGCATAACGGCCCGGAAATGCTCACACCGCTTGAAGCGGACGTTTTCCGCGGGAATTTCATTGCAACCGTCCGCAATATTGCGGATTTACAGGCTCCCTCCAGCCTCAACATGGCAGATGCGGAACATAAAGTTTCATACTCGGCGTAAACTTCAAAAAAACCAAATAACAACGAAAACTTATCCTTTAAAAACAACGGTATCCACACCGCAACGCCATATCCGCAAGCAGTGACCGGAAGCAAATCATTTTCCGGTCCACGGGCTCGTGGAAAACCCTTCCGGTAAAATCGTCCCGGTTCTGATTTGAGAGATCTGTTTATTTTTTCGTTGCCAAGGCCCGTTGTTCTCGCCGGCACTCTGCATTTCTACTCAACTAGTCTAATTTATTGCATTTTAACCAGGGTTACGAATTTTCAACCCGGGCAGAATCGTAGCCGACAGCCTGTCCGGGCTATCGGCTTTACATCTATGCAATCCCACCCTATCACCCTGTTTCAGGTCGGTCCGGCTATTCAACCCTCAATATCGACAAAAGATGTCACATTCCATTACCACCTGCCCGCGCCCCCCAATCGGCTCAACCAGCATTACCAATACCTAATTAATTTTTTCTACTTTCAATTCATATTAAATTACAACAACTTAACCAAACGACAACCGTTCAGAAATAAAAAGTTTTTGTTAAATCAGAGAAAGGGCACGCTTGATGCGAAAGAAGAATACAAACCATAAAGAAGGGGGACGCCATGAAAAACACATTTCAGATAATCGTTGTGCTATTGACATTACTGCTCCTCTCGGGAGCCGATATATGGGCGGCGGAACAGGATCAGGAATCGCTGTATGTTCTGCATCTCAACCGCTCCACCCTGGCAACGGAGTCCTCCCCTTCCCAGTCATCCCCCCCTCCCACTGATGTCGTGCAACAGCTGGCCAATCTGTTCAACTATCAGAAAGGGCTCACCATCAATGACACGACGTCGATTTTCCTCCTCTGCAGCCAGATGGATCCGCTGCAAACTTCCGATTCCCCAGAAGATTTATTGATGAACGTGGGCGTCGGACTGAAAATCAACTTTTAAACATCATCCCCCCTGCCCATGAAATCCCGCAAGGATTTCCGGGCAGGGGAAAACGTTGACATAAATGATCTGTCTTCAGTTCAGGATATCGATTATTTTCCTCGTTTTTTCGTGAACCTTCAAAATGGTCCCCTCCACTTCGATGGATAGGGTGCCATCTCTCCCCAACGGCACAACAACTCTTCCTCTGGAATAAATAGCATCATCAAGGATATCGCCCTTCGACAATTTCTTTTGCCAACCCGGGGGAAGGGGCTTGCCTTCAGCAACCTTCTTTTGCAAACCGGGGGGCAAGGACGCATCCCCTCCCCCCTTGCCGTGTTTGGCATAGGCAGGACCGGCGATAAGACCCAGTGCAATAAAAGCAAACAACAATCCTCTTCTGATTTTCATGTCTTGCTCCTTCATGAAGGTGATGGGAATGGTGCCGGAAGTCTCTTCCGTTTGGGAAACTAGGCTGATCTGCGCGATTTACAGAGCAAAATTGTGGCCCAAAAACATTTCGTAACAAATGAGAGCATTGCGGAAAAATCCAGAAGGGAAAGGAGGATAAATACGGATTCCCCCCGACAAACAGCCGGGCAAGGTTCAACTTGCCCGGCTCAAGAAAAAAATCACTGTTGCAGGTTGCTCATTTCCTGACCCATTTGAGTCATGGCCTTTTGCACTTCGGCATCAACATATAGGCGGTCACCTGCATCATGGCCCCGGGAATTTTCGCCGAAATTTCCTCCAACCG
>JARRKW010000222.1:3637-5629 GCA_037387645.1 Desulfuromonadaceae bacterium | reverse complement strand
GCCTATACGGTGAAAAAACAGGGACGTGGCACTTACGTGCTCATGGCTTATGAGGCTGGATCGACAGTGATCGCCGAGCTGGAACGCCGCTTGAGAATTGATGAAAACATCATCAAGTTTCAGACGGTTCTGCTGGAAGGCGGTTACCAGGAAAGTGCCATGGCGTCGGATGAGGAGGGAGCCTCCGAAGAAGATGAAGACGCTGAAGCAACCGAAGACGCCAAATAATCCATTCTGACGAACCCTGGAGGAACTATTATGAACAACAGCCAAAATAAATCGTCTCGACCCGTTACTCCCCGGCGGCGTTTTTCCCGTCGCAAAGGTTGCCGCTTCTGTGGGGATAAGACCCTTAAAATAGATTACAAAGAAATCCGTACCCTGCGCTACTTTATTTCCGAGCGCGGCAAGATCGTTCCGCGGCGCATTTCCGGCAATTGCGCCACCCATCAGCGGAAGATCACCGAAGCCATCAAGCGGGCCCGGAACATTGCCCTGTTGCCCTTTACTTCAGCCCATTCGGTTGACTAGTCGCCTTTCGGGGCGGTAATCCTTTGTGAATGTGGGCTCTCGTTACGCACATCAATGCGCGGGGACGATCGTTACCCTAGGGCTGCTATGGGGTTCCGGTATGCTGGGAACCTTTGGCGTGTTTTTGGCCATGTTGGTGCCTTTTCCGGCCGCCTACGTGACCATGCGACACGGCGTTCTGGACGGGGTGGTGATAGTCGTTTTCACTTGCGCCGCTTTGCTGGCCATGGAGGGCATGGAGGCGGGGGTTCCCTATCTGTTGCAGTTCGGGGTTGCCTCTTTTGTCCTGCCCTGGTTGCTGCAACGGCGGATGGCCTGGGACCGGGCCGTTGCCGCCGCTACCCTGGTGGCGGTGGCGGCGTCGCTCTTGTTCGTCGTTGGCGCGGGGATAAAGAGCGGTCAGTCCATCGATGCCATGGTTCAGGTCTATGTCCAGGGCGAACTGGACAAGGCACTGCTGGTCTATAAACAGGCCAGGTTGCCGGCTGAGCAACTTCGTGAATTACAGGCGCTGGCCAATCGCACCGCGGAATTTCTGCAACTGGCCTACCCGGCTCTGGTTACGGTCGGTGCCGGACTGCTGATGCTGCTGACGACCTCGCTGCTGAATCACTTTGCGCGGGGTCGTTATCTGCTGGCCGGGATCCCGTTTCGGCTGTGGAAGGCGCCGGAGATGCTGGTCTGGCTGGTCATTCTGGGCGGTTTCGGCGTGTTCTTCGGTGAGGGAACCCTCTATCAGCTGGCGGTGAATCTGCTGACCCTGATGTTGCCCATCTATTTTTTTCAGGGGCTGGCGGTGGTTGCCCACTATTTTCACCGCAAGGGCGTGGTTCCGGCCCTGCGGGTCATCGGATACCTCTTGATGGTGATCGCAAATCCCCTACAGGTCATTGTTGCCGGAATCGGCATTTTTGATCTGTGGGTGGATTTTCGTAAGCCGCGGATAAAAAAATCTTAGATCTTTTGGAGGAGATCAATGAATATCATACTTACGGAAAATGTGGATGGACTCGGTTCGATTGGTGATCAGGTCAAGGTGAAGTGCGGTTATGCCCGCAATTTTCTCATTCCCAAAGGGTTTGCCGTTGAGGCCAGTACCCGCAATGTGAAGGAACTGGAACATCAGAAACGTCAGATCGAGCGCAAGCGGCAGAAGCTGACCCAGGCGGCCGAGCTGCTGAAACAGCAGATCGAAGCCGTAACCTGTGATTTTGCTCATCGGGCCGGCGAAGACGGCAAGCTGTTCGGTTCGGTGACTTCCATGGAAATCGGCGCCAAGCTGGAAAGCCTGGGGATCCAGATTGATCGGAAGAAGATCCAGTTGGCCGAGCCGATCAAAACCCTGGGTGACCATGAAGTGCCGGTCAAACTGCAGGCCGGCGTTGTTGCCACCATTAAGGTTGTGGTTGCCGCCGCAGAATAAATGTTTTTTTCTGGCGGAGCTGTCAGGCTCCGCCAGGC
>JARRKW010000222.1:0-3614 GCA_037387645.1 Desulfuromonadaceae bacterium | reverse complement strand
GTCAGGCTCCGCCAGGCCCTTCTGGAGTGCTCCATCGCATGGCTGAAACCCCTTCGCAGCGCCTTCCTCCGCAGAGTCTGGAAGGTGAAATGTCGGTGCTGGGCGGTGTTCTGCTCGAAAACGAAGCCCTCAACAGGGCCCTCGAAGTACTGCGTCCCGAAGATTTTTATCGGGACAGCCATCGCAAAATCTTTTCCACTCTCATTGATTTATCCGAAAAAAACGAGCCGGCCGATCTGGTGACCCTGACCGCGGCCCTGCAGCAGCGGGGGGAGCTGGAGGCGGTCGGTGGCAGCAGCTATCTGGCCACCCTGGTGGATTATGTGCCGACGGCGGCGAATATCGTCTATTACTGTCGTTTGGTGAAGGAAAAAGCCACGGCCCGGCAATTGATCCGGGTAGCCACCGAGATCGCCACGCGGGGTTACGAATGCGGCGACGTGGAAGCCGACCTCGATTGGGCGGAAAAGTCCATTTTCGAGCTGGCTGGTTCCAAATTGAAGTCCTCCTATTTCTCCACCCGGTAAATCATGAAGGACACCTTCAAGGCCATCGAGAAGCTTTACAACCGCAAAGAACTGATCACCGGCGTTCCCAGCGGTTTTACCGACCTGGACGTGATGACGGCCGGACTGCAACCCGGCGACCTGATCATCATCGCCGGACGCCCCTCCATGGGCAAGACGGCCTTCTGTCTCAACGTGGTTGAACACGCCACCCTGCGCGAAGAGGGCGTTGCACCGGCTCTGGTGTTTTCCCTGGAGATGAGCAAGGAGCAGCTGGTTCAGCGCATGCTCTGCTCCGTTTCCCGGGTCGATGCCAGTCGGTTGCGTACCGGACATCTGGGGGATTCCGACTGGCCCAAACTGACCCGGGGCGCCGGCCTGCTCAGCGAAGCGCCCATCTATATCGATGACACGCCGAGTATTTCCGTGCTGGAGTTGCGGGCCAAGGCCCGGCGGCTGAAGGCGGAACTGGGGCTCGGCCTGATTGTCATCGACTATCTGCAGCTCATGCAGGGACGGAATTCGGAGAATCGGCAGCAGGAAATCTCCGAGATCTCCCGTTCCCTCAAGGCCCTGGCCAAGGAACTCAACGTGCCGGTGGTGGCCCTGTCCCAGCTCAACCGTTCGTTGGAGAATCGCACCGACAAGCGTCCCATCATGGCGGATTTGCGGGAATCGGGGGCGATCGAACAGGACGCCGACGTGATCATGTTCGTCTACCGGGAGGCGGTTTACTGTGAATCCTGCCGGCGTCGCGACAATAGCTGCGATAAGGGACACGACCGTGATGCTGAAATCATTATCGGCAAACAGCGTAACGGGCCGATCGGTACGGTGCATATGACTTTCCGGGGCGAATACACCCGTTTTGAAAATCAGAGCAAGCGTGAAGACGGTTATTAAACGTAGACGGAACGTTCCAGTCCTTAACAGCAAAAGCCCCGATGATTCATCGGGGCTTTTGCTTATTCCTTTTTCAGATCGATGCCCAGGATCTGAATCTTTTTACGCAGGGTGTTGCGATTGATACCGAGCACCTCGGCGGCCTTGACCTGATTGCCGCGGGTTTTTTCCATGACGATCTTTATCAGGGGACGTTCCATCTGGTGCAGCACCATTTCGTAAAGATTGTCCAGCTCCTGGACGTTCATTGGTGCCAGGGAGGCGTGCAGTTTATGGGAGATGAGGGATTCCAGGGATTCATCGTTTTCCCCGTTGGCTGAATCCCCGTCGAGGGCGGGGAAATCCTCCGGCGCCAACATCTGCGAGGGCGAAAGCAGAATGGCGCGATGAATGGCGTTTTCCAGTTCCCTCACGTTACCCGGCCAGGGATGTCGTTTGAGCAGGGTCAGGGCCTCTTCGGTGCAGACCTTGGGGGCGGTCTTGTGTTCCTTTTGCAGATGTTGCAGGAAGAAATCGACCAGAAGGGGGATGTCCTCGCTGCGTTCGCGCAGGGGCGGCAGCAGGATCTGGACCACATTGAGACGGTAATAGAGATCCTCGCGGAACTCCTTGGCCCGGACGCGCTCCTTGAGGTCCTGATTGGTGGCGGCGACGATGCGGACATCCACCGGGATGACCGTGGAGCCGCCGGTGCGGGTGATTTCCTTCTCCTGTAATACGCGCAGCAGCTTGGCCTGCAACTCCAGGGGCATGTCACCGATCTCGTCCAGGAAGAGAGTGCCGCCGTCGGCCTGCTCAAATTTTCCGGACTTGCGTTCAATGGCGCCGGTAAAGGCCCCCTTTTCAAAGCCGAACAGTTCACTTTCCAGCAGTTCCCGGGGGATGGCCGCACAGTTCAGGGCCAGAAACGGTTTGCCCAGGCGCGGGCTGTTGAAATGAATGGCCCGGGCCACCAGTTCCTTTCCGGTGCCCGATTCTCCGGTCACCAGTACCGTCACATCGGATGGCGCCACCTTGCCGACAATTTTGTAAACCCGCTGCATGGGGACGCTGTTGCCGATGATGGTGCGGTCGAGCTGGTAATGTTCCTTCAGTTCATGTTTGAGGCGTTGGACCTCGGAGCTGACTTCCGTGGCCTTGTTGGCTTTCAGGATAATGGCATCCAGGGCGTCCAGGTCAAAGGGTTTGGTGATATAGTCGTAGGCCCCATGTTTCATGGCTTCGACGGCGTTTTTCATGGTCGATTCGGCCGTCATGATGACCACGACCATGCCCGGTTGTTCCTGGCGGATGCGGTTCAGCAGCTCCAGACCGGAATGCCCCGGCATTTTGATGTCCAGAATCGCCAGATCGAAGGTTTTCTGGCGAAGCAGAGCCAAGGCTTCGGTGCCGTCCGAGGCCAGATCGACGCTGTAGCCCTGCTTGCCCAGAGCCTTGGAAAGCACCCAACGGATGCTTTCTTCATCGTCGGCCACAAGAATTCGATTGAGGCCCATAAGAGAGACCTCTCCTGGTTCGGTCAGGATTTGTCAGTGCGCAGCGGCAGGGAAACGGAAAACAGGGTGCCTTTTCCCGGGGTGCTGTCCACTTTGAGAAACCCTTCGTGTTCGCTGACGATCTTTTGGCAGGTCGCCAGGCCGAGGCCGCTGCCTTTGTTCTTCGTGGTATAAAACGGGGTAAAGATCTGTTCAAGAATTTCCGGCGCGATGCCCTTGCCGTTGTCCTGGATTTCAATGACGATCATCGGTATGGGCCGACTGCCTGGCTTGGTCAGATGGTAATTCGGTTCGATTTTGGTGACAACAGTGATCCGCCCCTGTTCAACAATGGCTACGGCGGCATTCTTGATGAGATTCAAAAACAGCCGGGTCAGCAGGCTCTCGTCGCCACGCAATGGCGGGATGCTCGGATCGAGGTCCAGTTGGAATTCCAGATGTTTCTCCTGGTGGGCTTCTTTCTGCAACAGGACGATGCTGCCCAGAATTTTGCTCAGATTTACCGCCGACCATTGCGGCGGGCGGGGCCGGGCCAGGTCCATCAGCTCTTCGATGATGCTGTTGACCCGTTCGACCTCGCGGATCATCACCTCGGTGTATTCCCGCAAAGGGCTGCTTTCGGGCAGTTCCATGTCCATCAGCTGGGTGGCCCCCTTGATGCCGCCGAGGGGATTTTTGATCTCATGGGCCAGCCCGGCTGCCAGGGTGC
>JARRKW010000221.1:0-3622 GCA_037387645.1 Desulfuromonadaceae bacterium | reverse complement strand
CCTCTCTAAGCAGACCGACCACGGCGAACGACTGCAGGTTACCGGCAACCTGACCCCAGAGCCTCTGGAGGCCACGGCCGCCATCGCCCTGCACAACCTGCAGCTGGCAACCTATACCCCTTATCTGCAGACCTTTCTCACCGCTCCCGTTGCCGCCCTCGCCGCTCTGGAAGCGAAGGTCGCCTTCAGCGGCGGCGCGGTCAACCTGGCCGATGGCCGGCTCGAATTGCAGAAGATCGGCACGACCTTCGGCGGCGATGACGGAGTCGAGCTGGCCCGCCTGACGGTAGCCGGGGTGCGTTTTAACGGTAGCCAAAACCGCCTGGACATCGACCAGGTCGAACTGGCCGACGGGAGTCTGGCCCTGACGCAAAGCACCGAGGGCAGGCTATCCTGCTTCAATCTGCTGCGCGCAGCGGCGCCTGCCGACGGCGGCGACGCCCCCGCTGCCGCCGCCCCCCAAGAGCCCTCGGCACCGCTGCACTATCAATTGGGAGAACTGGCCGCCCAAAAATTGAGTGTCACCTTCACCGATGAGGTTCCGAAAAAACCGGTGCGTCACCAGCTCAATCACATTGAACTGTCGCTGCAAAACCTGGCCGGACCCGAAACGGTCTCCAGCCCCTTCCGGTTGCGCGCCGATTACGGCCGCAAAGGCAAACTGGACCTTTCCGGCCAGGTGGTAACCAGCAGCGGAGCGCTGACCCTGGACAGCCGCCTCAAGGGGATTGCCCTGGCCGATTTCACCCCCTACCTGCCTGACTCGGTCCGCCTGATCCTGGCCGATGGTTCCCTGAACAGTCATCTGAAAATTGCCCTGAAACCGGACCCCGGCGGACTGCAGGGCTCTTTTGCCGGCGACCTCGCTATCCACAACTTCAACTGTCTCGACACCGAACACCAGGAAGAACTGCTGCGCTGGAACAACCTGCAACTGGACGGTATCCGGGGAGAGCTGTCCCCCTTCGCCCTGCATATAGACGGCATCGCCCTCGATGATTATGCCGCCAAGCTGGTCATCGACGAAGCCAGCCGACTCAATCTGCAAAGCGCCTTTGCCGCCCCACCGGAGCAGCAAGAACCGGCTCCGCCTGAGCCAGTGGAGCCAGTGGAATCCGCCGCCGAAACCGGTCCGCCGGCGCAGATTTCCATTGACGCCATCACCCTGCAAAACGGCACGGTGGCCTTTACCGACCGGCATCTGCAACCGGCCTTCGCCACTACCATGCTTCATCTCGGCGGACGGGTGGGACGCATCTCGTCCAGTGGCGAACAACCGGCCGAGATCGACCTGCGCGGCAATCTGGAAAACCTCTCGCCGTTGCGGATCAGCGGCCAGATCAATCCCCTGGTGGATCCCCTGTTCGCCGACATCAAAATCAGCTTCAGCGATATCGAGCTCTCCCCCATCACCCCCTACACCGGCACCTATCTGGGCTATGTGGTGGACAAGGGGAAACTGTTTCTCGATCTGGAATACCATATCGACCAGCACAAGCTGCAGGCCCAGAACCGGGTGCTGCTGGATCAGTTCACCTTCGGCGAGGAGGTGGAAAGTGAACAGGCGGTCAACCTCCCGGTGCGGCTGGCGGTGGCCCTGCTCAAGGATCGCAACGGCAAAATCCAGCTGAATATTCCGGTCTCGGGGAGCCTGGAGGATCCTGAATTCAGTGTCGCCTCGGTCATTTTCAAGGTCCTGAAAAACCTGCTGGTCAAAGCGGCCACCTCCCCTCTCTCCCTGCTGCAGGCGGCCTTCGGCGGCAGCGAGGACTTCACCGCCGCCCTGTTTCCTCTGGGCAGCGCCGAACTGCTCCCGCAGGAACAGGAAAAGCTGGCGAAACTGGCGGAAATGCTGCAGGACCGTCCGGCCCTGCGCCTGGAGATCGCCGGCTTTGCCGACGCGGACCAGGACCCGGAAGCCTATCGGCAGACGCAGCTGCAGCGGTCGTTGCAAACAGAATACTTCCTGGAGCTGGTGGATCAAAAAGAGAACCTTCCCGGGCAGACGGCGACGGACATGATCATCAGCGAGGAGGAATACGAGGACTACCTGAAGCGGGTCTACAAACGGGCCGAGTTCCCCAAACCACGTAACTTCTTCGGTTTTGACAAGAAATTGCCAGCCGAAGAAATGGAGAAACTGCTGCTCGCCAACACCCCGGCCGGCCCCGAGCAGATGGCGACCCTGGCCCAGCAGCGGGCCGCGGCGGTGGTTACCTTTTTGACCCAGCAACAGGGTCTGCCGATGGAACGGCTGTTTCTACTCCGACCCGATCTGCAAAAAGGCCCCAAGGAAGAAGGCGCCTCCGGCAACCGGGTGGAATTCGGGGTGGTGGCCCAATAACAGGTGTCGTTATGAAGAAAAAACAGCAGCGCGATTTTGATACGGTTGCCGCCAGCTGGGACGAGAAACCGCTGCGGCAGGCATTGGCCGAGGCGGTGGCCCAGGGGATTGCGGCGGACATTCCGCTTTCCGCCAGCATGGCGGCCCTGGAATACGGTTGCGGCACCGGCCTGTGCGGCCTGCGGCTGGCGCCGGCAATCGGCCACTTGACGGCGGTGGATACTTCGGCCGGCATGCTGACGGAATTGCAGAAAAAGCTTTCGGCTCTCAAGCTGGGAAACGTGACCCCCAGGCAGATTTCGGCGGAGCGTTGGGAACTGCCGGAGCAGGCCTTCGACCTGATCTTTGCCAGCATGGTGCTGCATCATATTGCAAATACCGGGGAGCTGCTGGAACGGTTAAAAGGCAGCTTGAAGCCGGGAGGGTTTCTGGCCCTGGCCGACCTGGAACCGGAAGACGGCAGCTTCCATGACGACCCCAGTGGAGTGTCCCATCAGGGCTTCGATCCCCAACAGCTGTTGATCCAGTTACAGCAGCTGGGCTTTGTCGCCCTCAAAGCCCACACCGTGCACCGGATACCGAAGCAGCGCGACGGCGAGGAGCGTCCGTATCCGGTCTTTCTGCTGACCGGGCAGCTGCCGGGCAGAGAATAGTCCCACGACCACCCTTCAGTTGGTCCTATCCAAAAGGGCCGTCAAGCCGTATCCCAACAGGCCACCGAGAGCACCGCCGGCATGGGTGGATACGATCGGTTGACCGATATCCCCCAGATGCAGGTTCTGCAGAAAAACGTTTCCGCTCCAGAGTTCCCAGGCACATTTCAACAGTAATGCCGCCAACAGAAAAGCGCCAAACCGTTTCTGCTGCGGCTGGCGCAACATTTCCAGGGCACTGATGGCGGCCAAGCCGTGAGCCGCGCCGGACAAACCGCAGAGACCGATCCGGTTGAGTTCCGGGGCGATGGCCAGGGGCAACAGCAGACTGCCGGCGGCGGCAAATATGGCCCATGCCAGCCGCCGGCTTCGGCTCTCTTCCTCCAGGCCGGCATAGAGCAGCAGGAAGGCTGTGCCATCCACCAACAGATGGTAACGACTGACATGCACCAGGGGGGCAAGAACCGCGCGCCACCACTCGCCGGCGGCAACCGCCGCAGGTTTGAAGATCAAAGCGAAGGAGGGACCGTTGCCGACCATCAGACCAACGTTGGCCAGAACCAACAGGGCCAGCCAGCAGGCCAATTCAATCCGGCTGTTTACGGCATGCTGGTTCGCGCTCGTT
>JARRKW010000220.1:0-3625 GCA_037387645.1 Desulfuromonadaceae bacterium | reverse complement strand
ACAGAATATTTGAATTGTTTGGTACGAATTCATCTTAGGACATACAAGAGGAAAACAAACTTGAGGGGGAAATGTAGACATCACATCTGTTTGAATTGGTTGAAACATACCACAAGCTAACATCAAATCAGAAAACAATCAACTTTGACCCTATAAAACCTTTTATGGTATTGATTTTTCAACATTTTTGAGCCTGTACTGAACTGCCGTTCCTGCAATGCCTTTAAGGACACAGTTCCCAGGCTGCCTGCCCAGATTAGAGATCTTAAGCTCCTCGTTGCTTGTTGAACAGGTCATTTGTCTCTTTGCATAAAACTACCAATAGGATACCCAAAAGTATTCTTCTCTCTGGGGACAAAAAAACGGGACCGAACACCTGTGTGCGATAAATTCTTCGCAAACAGACGTCGGTCCCGTTGTGTTCATTACTGCCAATAAGGCAGCCTATCTAAAGGGGCAGTTAGCCACCTACTTTGCGCTTGAAGCCTTCGGGAATGATCAGGTCTTTTTCGCCCAGATCGTTGATGTGAGCGTTACCCGTGGCCAGCATGAAGGAGTCGAGACCCTTACGCATCAGATCGAGCACGTTCTCCACGCCGGTCTGACCGTTGGCGGCAAGACCCCACAGGTAGCCACGACCGATCATAACGGCCTTGGCGCCCAGGCAGAGGCATTTACCTACGTCGCTACCACGGCGGATGCCGCCGTCCAGCACAACTTCCACATCCTTGCCAACGGCTTCGGCAATGTCAGCCAGGAAACGAACGGGAGCCGGGGTGGTATCCAGGTTGTTACCACCATGGTTGGAAACGGAAATAGCGGTTACGCCCGCGTCAACAGCGCGCTTGGCATCGTCAATACGGGTGATGCCTTTGAGCATGAAGGGGCCACCCCATTCTTTAATGATCCAGGCCACATCTTCCCAGGTCGGCGGAGGAGTCATCATCCACTCGCCATAGGCCTGGAAGAAGGTCGGTGCTTCACCGCCAGGGCCCTGAATGAAGTTAGGTGACTTGAGGTCGGGAATGTAGAAAGCCTTGGCAAAGTCCCAGCACCAGCGGGGCTTAAGGACGGCCTGAGGAGCGAAGCCAATCATGGTCTTCAGGTCCATCTTTTCGGGAATCTTCGGGCTACCCCAGTCACGACCAACGGCATAACACCAGTCGAGGGTGAGGATCATACCGACGGCGCCGGCAGCACGGGCGCGCTCAAGGCGGTATTTCATGATTTCGCGGCCACCGGACCAGTAGGCCTGGAAGAAGGTTTTGGGGCAGGCGGCGCAAATTTCTTCAATGGACTTGCTGGCGAACTGGCTGAGACTCATGGCGGTACCGCGGGCAGCGGCAGCCTTGGCGGCGGAAAGTTCACCATCAGGGTTTACCGCCTGAACACCGGCGGGAGAAATGAATACCGGCTGGGAAATTTCCTGTCCCATAATGGTAGTCGCTTGTTCACGAGTGCCGGGAAGGTCGGCGATGTGCGGCGCTGCACCCAGTTCGGCAAAGGCTTCAGTGTTGTCCTTGTAAGTGACCCCTTTTTCCGACCCCGCGCGGATCGCTTTGAACACTGCCCGCGGCAAACGCTTTTCCGTAAGACGCTCGGCCTCGGCCACGGTTTCAAACCAAATAGTTTTGCCCATTGAATGTACCTCCTCCTGAAATTTCTGGTGTTAACACCAGTGTTAGGAAAGCAGCGGTGAGCTCTACCCGCTAATTGCTGGCTACTCGAAAAATATTAAGACAGTCCTATGGATAAGCTGGGCACAAGAGCCCGCCCTTTCAGAAGCATCCCCGAGGCTCCCGAATGTAAATCAAGGTGCGCCACACCGTCGGCATTTTTACCATTTATTCATTGAGCTGGTCAATGAGAAAATCCTAGAAATATCGGGTCAGCTCTTGAATTATCAATTTTTCCGTTTATTAATCAACCTTGCTTTCGCTGGGCCGGTGCCAACCAAGAACCTGGGACATGTCTTCCGCGGCAGAGCCGACCTTCCGGCATGCTGGAGAAATTCGTTTATTTTTCCAGTATTTATCATCCGACTTGGGTCAGAAGAAAACTTCCCCAAACTCAACCGGCCAATAAAACCTTTCCTGTTCCGGATGTTCCCTTCTCAATTTTTACCCGTCCATTAATTCTTTCATTTTTTGGACGAGAAGGAGTAAATGAGTCGGGATCAGACACCCTATGATTCCGTATACTTTCCCGATCCGCCCTTCTTCGGATCGGAGAACACTTCCTCAAGGGTATGGAACCGCGTCCCGGATTTTTCCTCCGGGAAAGGATAAAGGGCAACCCTGCGCCGCTCCACCGGCAGGGAACCCAGACCGGCGATCAGCAGATCGGAGAGCATGGTCGCCGCCGGATCCGGTGGGACATCCTCAACCAATTCGGCAACCCGCTCTTCCAGCGAACCCCGCCAATTGTCTTCAAGCCAGTCCCCGAAAAGGCCAATCAGGCCATTGTCCCGCCCATCCACGATCACCGTTACCTGCATGCCCCAGCGCTCAATCGCCTGCAATCCTTCCTTGAGCACCCAGCGTGAACCGAGGGAGTTTTTGCTGGCATAAAGAACAAAGTGGTCGCAAAGTTCCAGTCCTTCCTGAACGGCCTTGACGATCATCATCCCGGTGAGCACTTCCGCTTCGGCCAGCCAGACTCCGTAACCACGCTCACGCAGATCATGGTAGATCTCCTGCACCCGCGGCAGATCCCGGAAACTGTGGGAGAGAAAGCACCAGACCCGATCCTCCGGCACGTCGCACCGTTCGAAATCCCCGAATTTGCTCTCGAGGTGCGGGTCCGGCAACCGACTGGGGTCCTGCACCACATCGACATGTCCCCAGAGCAGGTCAAGACTCTTCCGGGCCGGAAAAAACGAATAACGGATCTTCCGGCCCGGTTCCTTCGCGTGGGCAAGCAGGATATTCTCCAAATCCTGCGGGCCAATCCGCAGCCCTTGGGCACAAAGCTTCTTGCTCAGATAACGGGCGGTTTTCCAGGGGTATCTCTCGCTGCAAGCGAGGATTTCGGCGATTCTGGCAACAACCTGTTCATCGGCGGACATGGCAACCCCTCCAGCTTGAACCATACATGGCAACGATACGGCCATCCACCCATTGCCCATTTATCAGGGAGTGTAACGAACTTGCAGAAAAATGCACCTGCCTTTCTAACAGAAAAATGCCGCCCTGCCCCAACCGCAGTAATTCGATCGGGCATCTCACGGGTCGGCTGCGCCTGGCAAGGGGCAACAGATGCATGGGAAAACTATTTTTGCCGGCCGGGTGCCTGAGGCGTTTGGGAGGACTTTCTTTCCGGCTTGATCCAAATCCAGCTGAAAAGCACCAGAGCTCCGAACAATGAATAGGCGACGGTGAAAACCCATTGTGGAGCATTGTAGTACACCAGCCTGCCGACCCAGTGCTCGATGAAGCTCCGCGCATAGGCCGGATCACCTGCCGCATTCCGCAGACTGTTCTCCCAGATGGTCAGCGGGCAAATCTGATCGGCCCAGGCCTGGACGACGACAACCCCTATGGTAAGAACATGGCAGACGCGAAAGGCCAGGTTGCGGACCCAGCGCCAATCCCTGAAATACCCCACGATCACGACGACCTGTCCG
>JARRKW010000219.1:0-3638 GCA_037387645.1 Desulfuromonadaceae bacterium | reverse complement strand
ACAAGGAGCAGTTTGCCGGATTCAGCTTCGAACCCATCCCCCTGTTCCACTCCTTGCGCGCTCCGGCCGTCGCCCTGCGCATCAACAGAGAAAACCGAACCCTCCTGTACGCCCCGGACATCGCTGCCCTGACCGATCCCATTCGGGATCTTGCCGGGATCGACCTCTACATCGGCGACGGCAGCACCTTCGACGACTCCCTCCGGCGAATGGAAGGGGGACAACCCTGCGGCCATGCCCCCATGGAACAACAGCTCGACTGGTGCGCCATGGCCGGAGTACCGCAGGTCCTGTTCACCCATTGCGGTGAAGAAATCGTTACTGGCAATGAAACCGATCTGCAAAACCGGGTGCGAGCCCTGGGTCAGGCACGGAACCTGAAAGCCGCCATTGCCTGGGACGGATTGGAATGGCAACTGGAATAGGGAAAAGATAGGGGCAACAACGCAGCCGTTGCTGAATTTTTGTGTCGCCGGCAAATAAATTTCCTTGCATTCCATAAAACCGTCGTGCTATCTTGTGAACACTTAAGAAAGTTTGTGTATAAATTTTGTCTCACACCGGGCTGACAAGGTGTCGGTTCGGATCAAAAGCACAGGCCCGATTGGGTGTGTGTTTTTTTGTTTTCGGGGGATCGGAATTTATACAAAAAACCCCCGTTGGGGAACATGGAGAAAACAATGGCAGAAGGTACAGTAAAGTGGTTTAACGATGCAAAGGGTTTTGGTTTTATCGAGCAGGACAATGGCCCTGATGTATTCGTACATTTTTCCCAGATCCAAGGAGATGGTTTCAAGTCTCTCGGCGAAGGCGACCGCGTCAGCTTCGAGGTCACCCAAGGCCAAAAAGGTCCTCAGTCGACCAATGTACGCAAAATATAAGTAACATTTTGCATATATTCGAAAAGAGCCCCACGATACTTCGTGGGGCTCTTTTTTTCTGAAGCTTTCTGAAGCAGGACGAAAGATTGACCCTTCCAGAAATTGAACGCTAAACAGCAGGGCTGCGTCCGGTTCAACAACCGGCCCACCGGATTACTGAACCAGCTCAGCCCGGTCCCTGACCAGTCCCACCCGGAGATTCCGGCCCGCCCCGCGGCCATGGTCGTCAACCACCTGCACCCCGAAATCGCCACTTTGGGGGCACCAGAAAAAGGTCTCGCCGGCGGCGACCTGACCGACGAAGGCCTCATCGACAAACCAGTACAGTTGCCGGACATCGCCATCCACCGTCGCGGAGAAGGGAATCCGCTCCTGTGCCAGCCGCTCGCTGCGCAGACTGTAGCTGAGCCCCTGAACCGGAGAGAGGATCACCGGAGCCGCCCCGGAACTGCTGGCCTCGTCCAGCTCACAGTCCGCCTCAAAGGCCGGCGGGGATTTGAGACCGATACCGGCCTGACGAAAAATCTGCTGCAGATCCGAGGGCCAGAATTCGAAGACCTGGCGCCGGGTTTCGCCCGGCCGCTCCCAACAGGCCCGCAAGCCGCTTTCCACAACAACGGGAATGGCCCGATGGATACCGCAGACCCGGATCGGTGAGACCCCGGGAATAAACCAGGACTCCCGGGTGCGCGGGCAGAAGCGTCCGGGCAGATCGCCGCTGTCGGCACAGACCGCAACCCGCTCCAGATTCAACAGTCCCGGTTGCAGCCCTGCCGTGGCCCGCCAGCCTTTCCCCTGCCCCAGATCCCGAAAAATTTCGAACAGCAGGGGACCGGCCGCCGGGCGGCCGACCAGGGCCGGGTTCCCCACGCCGTTGAAGTTGCCGCACCAGACGGCAATGACATAGGGACCGGAAATCCCGATGGCCCAGGCATCGCGAAAGGCAAAGGAGGTGCCGGTCTTCCAGGCGATTTCCGGCCCCTGCTGCAACTGGCCGCTCAGACTGACCCCGGTGGGCGCCGGGTTGGAGCTGAGGATATCAAGGAGCAGATAGCAGGCTTCGGGACTGAGCAGAGCCGGACCTTCCTCCGGCGGCAAGTCACTGGATACTTTGCGGAGGGGCCGCAGCCGGCCGCCGTTGGGCAACAGGGCATAGAGCCGCAACAGTTCCTCCATACTCAGTTCGGCCCCGCCCAGGCCAAGGGCCAGACCGTAATGGCCTTCCTCCCGCAACCCCTGGACTCCGGCCGTTCGAAGAAAATCGTACAGAGTGGGCCGGGTCAGTTGCGCTTGCAGATAAACCGCCGGCACATTACGGCTGCCGATCAGGGCATCCCGGGCAAACACCGGCCCGAGAAAACGCTGATCGAAATTTTCCGGGGTGAACCCCCCGTAGCGCCTAGGGGCGTCCTTGAGCAGGCTTAAGGGATGAATCAGCTGCTGATCCAGAGCCAGGCCATAGATGAACGGTTTCAGGGTGGAACCGGGAGACCGTTTGGCGCTGACCCCGTTGACCTGCCCCTCGATGCGCTCATTCCAGAAATCCGCCGACCCCACCAGCGCTTCGAGTTCCATGGTTTCATGGTTGAGCACCGCCACGGCACCGTTTTCGATCCCTTCCGGACGGCGCCGGGCGATGTAGGCGGCCAGGTGCCGCTCGATTCGCTGCTGCAGTGCCGAGTCGAGGGTGGTTGGCACCGCTCCGCCCTGCAGGGGGGGCAGCTGCCGGTCCAGTTCGGTAACGAAATGGGGGGCCGTAAAGGGCAGCTGTTCGAGGGGGCGAATGGCCAGGGGCAGCTGGAAAAAGACCCGTTGCTGCGCGTCCTCGGGATGCTCTTCCAGCCAGCGCTGAAACAGCTGGTCGCGGGCGATTTTCAGGCGGGCAAAACCCGCGGCGGTGGTGGGGTTGCGCTGGACCGGGTTCTGCGGAATAACACACAGGGTCAGCGCCTCCGGCAGGGTCAGTTCGGCGGCCGCCTTGTCGAAATAGATCCGGCTGGCCGCCTCGATCCCTTCGATATTGCGGCCATAGCAGGCCAGATTCAGGTAGGCGGCGAACAGCTCGTCCTTGCCGTAATGGCGGCTCAGTTGCAGCGCCCGCCCGATCTGAAGGAGTTTGCCCGCAATGGTGCGGGTGTGCAGATTCCAGCGCAGCCGGGCCACCTGCATGCTGATGGTGGAAGCGCCGATGGGACGTTCCCCGACCAGATAGGTGCTGTAGCAGGCCCGGAACAGGGCCGGAACATCGACCCCCGGATGCGCATAGAAGTTGCGATCCTCGTACAGCAGGGTGGCCTCCCGCAGCACCGGGGCGACCCGATCCAGGGGAATCCGCAGCCGGTAGCGCTGGTCCGCCGCCAGGGAGAGGCGCAGCAGGCGGCCGTGGCGATCGTAGAAGGCCCGGGACTGCCCCTGAAAATCGAGCAGCTCCGGCCGCGGCAACAGCAGATAGACGGCCGCCGCCAGCAGCGCCAGCAGGATCGCCAAGCGCAGCCCCCGGATTGTTCCTGCTTTCCAGCCTCCCATAAGCGACCCCGACCCCAGCCAGCGCCCCTTTCTCAGCGCGGCGACGCGGTAACCTCGACCGCTCCGCCCGGAGCAACCGCCCGCACCGAGCGGTCGTACATGGAGGCGGCATAGGCCGGCGGCACGCCGAACTGCCCGGCCGCGGTCGCCTTGGCCCGGTAGCGCAGCTCCCGCACCGAGCCATCGAAACTTCCGTAGAACACCACCCGGTCCTCCCGCACATCGGCGTAA
>JARRKW010000218.1:10977-12199 GCA_037387645.1 Desulfuromonadaceae bacterium | reverse complement strand
CGATCGCAAACGCAAGGACGGCACCCTGTTCCCGGCCGAACTCAGCATGGGCCTGCTGGAGATTGAAAACCGACACTATGTTCTGTCCTACAGTCGGGACATAACGGAGCGACGTCAGTCCGAACAGGAACTGCTGCGGGCCAATCAGATGGCCGGAGTGGGACAAATGGCGGTCGGCTTGGCCCATGAAATCAAAAACCCCCTGGCGGGCATCAAGGTATCCCTGGAGGTTCTCGCCGACGAATTGACCCTGGCTCCCGAAGACAAGGAGCTGTTTGCCCGGGTCATCAATGAAATCAACCGCATGGAACGGCTGCTGCGAAACATGTTAAACTACGCGCGCCCGCCGCAACCCCAATTTGATTTGGTTGATATCAATCAACTCCTCGATTACACTTTAAAAAATGTTGAGCTCACCACCGGCCGTTCAGCCTCAAAAACAATTGCTTTCGAACGTGGATTCAGCTCCGCATTGTGTCAGGTCGAGGCCGACTCATCACAGTTGCAACAGGTGTTTTTAAATATTTTCCTGAATGCCATCGAAGCCATATCCCAGGAAGGCACCATCCGGGTCACAACCGCCATGGAGGCGGACAAACGGATCCGCATCGATATTGCAGACACCGGCAAAGGCATGACCGAAGCCACCATCGAAGAAATTTTCAATCCTTTTTTCACCACCCGCAACAAGGGCACCGGGTTGGGGCTGGCCATCAGCAAACGCCTGATTGAACAGCATGAAGGCACTATTGACGTAACCAGTCAGCCAGATCAGGGGACCACCTTCTCCCTCCGGCTGCCGCAAACCCAAAAAAACCGGGAGCAAAGTTAATCATGAACAGAAAAGGGCGGATTTTCCTGGTCGACGATGACGAGCTCATCATCACCATGCTGGCCAGAGGCCTGCAGAAAGACGGATATGAAACCCAGGTACTGCACAGCTCTGAACGGGCGGTGGAAAAGATCTGCGCCTGGCAACCGCATGTATTGCTGCTGGATGTTAATCTAGGGGAGGGCCCAACCGGGCTGGACTTGCTTGACGGTTTGATGGCCGGCGGCATCGACTTTCCCGTGGTCATGCTGACAGCGGATGATTCGGCCGAATCGGCCATCCGCGCCATGAAGGCCGGCGCCATCGACTATCTGAACAAACCTTTCAATATTGAGGAAGTCAAGCTGGTCCTGCAAAACCTGCTCGCCAACTCCCGCATGAAAAACGAGT
>JARRKW010000218.1:0-10943 GCA_037387645.1 Desulfuromonadaceae bacterium | reverse complement strand
GTCAGTCCAAGGCCATCAAGGCGGTCCTCGAAAATGCCCGTAAAATGGCGGATGCCGGAGTCGCCTCCGTCCTGATAACCGGCAACTCGGGTACCGGCAAAGAGGTCATGGCGCGCAACATCCACTACTGGCATTTCGGCTCCCGCCCTAATTACGAAATGATTCCCTATATCGCCGTCAATTGCTCGGCGCTGCCCGAAAACCTGATTGAAGGAGAACTCTTCGGCCATGTCCGGGGCGCTTTCACCGATGCCAAAACAGACAAAAAGGGCGTCTTCGAACTGGCCGACGGCGGCACTCTGCTGCTGGATGAAATCGGCGACATGCGCCTGGATCTGCAAAGTAAACTACTGCGGGTATTGGAAGAGCGAACCGTTCGCCGCATCGGCGGAAAGGTGGATCAGCCGGTGGACGTCAGTGTCATTTCCTGCACCAATCGCGACCTGAAAAAACTGGTCGAGGAAGGCAGGTTCCGGGAAGATCTCTATTACCGACTGAATTCTTTTTCCCTCCACCTGCCCCCCTTGAGTGAACGGACCGGAGACGTGGAAATTCTCACCCGCTACTTTCTGGATCAGTTCACCCAGCGATACGGGAAAAAACAAATTCGAGAAATTTCCTCCAAGGCCCTGGAACTGCTCAATCAATACCATTGGCCGGGAAATATCCGCGAGCTGAAAAACGTCCTGGAGCGCTGTGTGGTTCTGGAAAATGTTGAGGTGCTGACGGAAGAGCATCTCCCTCTCGATATCGCCAACCGCCAACCGATAACCCAGGAACGGCGGCGACGCTTTCAGATTTTTTTGCCGGATGAGGGGATCGCTCTGCAAGATGTGGAAAAAGAGCTGATTCGCCTGGCGCTGGAAAAAACCAACCACAACATGACCCAGTCGGCCAAACTGCTGCAGATCAGCTACGACTCTTTCCGCTACCAGGCCAAAAAATACGATCTGCTCTGACGCGAAAACGTTCCGGCAAATCCGCCGGGTCAGAAAACCTGACTGTTGATCCGCGCGATCAGGGATTGCGCCGGTTGAAAATCGGGTTGAATATGCAGGGCGCTTTCGCAATCGGCCAGGGCCTGCGTATACAGGCGCATGTCATAACAGGTTTGCGCCCGGCCCCAGTAGCCGTCAAATTGGGCAGGATCAAGTGCCAGGGAGCGATCATAATCGGCCAGGGATTTATCGAGGGAATTCATAACTCGAAACGTCAGCGCCCGATTGTTGTAACAACGGATATTGCTCCCATCAAAGAAAATGGCCCGGGTAAAGTCCCGGATAGCCTGGGTATAATCGGCCAGACCGAAATGCGCCATGCCGCGGTGGTTATAGACCAGAGCCCGCACCAGGTCGGTCAGCTTGAGGCGCAGAATTTGTCCATACAACCTGACGGCGCGCTCCAACTCCCCCCGACTGTGGGCATCCAGCGCCTCCAGCATTAGTTTTTCGAGCTTGCGCTGGCCGGTCAGGGAAACCAGTTCAGGGGAATCCCCCTCGACCGGTTCTTTCGAACCTGGGCCACCCTCCTGCGACTGGATCTGGAAATCGCCCAGACTCTGCCGACGTTTTCGACCCCGCTCCCGAATATCCCGGCCAGTTTGCGTTTGATGGAGTCATTCGGAAAGGAAAGATCCGATTTATAGATCAGTTCGTGCTCGACCTCGGCCCAGGCATCCTGCAGAATGGTGCGCAATTGAATTTCGCAAACCCGGGCTGTATGGGGAAGCAGCTCCTCCAACTGGGTCGCATCGAGGGCTATCAACAGGTGAACCGAATCATAGCCGAATTCCCGAAAGGAATGCTGAGCCCCCTTTCTTTCGAGTTCAACGATATCAAATTCCCTGCGCAATTCCTGTTCGATAACCTCCAGATCATCCAGAAATGGACAAACTATGCGGATACCCAACAGGTCCTTCAGCCCGCTTTCGGAGACCTGGCCTCCATGATTTTTCTTCTTTGATTTCAGCAGCTTGCCGAAATATGCCTCAAACCGCTTAAAGCGGAATTTGATCGTTGCGGAAGATCCCTGCCGTTCCAGCAATTGCCGGACCTGTGCCACCAGCTCCGACAAAACCTGCTCATACGCAGGCCGTAGTGTTTCATACAGCCTTTTGTACAAAGCCCGCTCGGCCACACCGAAATCCTGTGCTAGATTCGGTAAATCCGTCTTTTTAGCCATCATCGACTTTCTCGGTCCGGGCCGTGTTCGGAAAAAATCCGGGCTCAAGCACTTGGCCCATGCTTATCATCGGAACGACATCAATTCCAAATTCGAAGTCAACAAACCCGAGGGGTGACCTGATGGATCATAATCATCGGGTGGTGGATTGGGATCCATCCCAATGCCGAATCGAATCGGCCCAATCCTCCCAAAGAACGGTAAGGTTGGGATGGAAGAAAACCCCCCTGCTTCCATTTCCAAAGGAACAGGGGGGTTTTCCAATCGTTCTGAAAAATTATTGCTTCGATTTGTTTAGGTGTAAAATTCAGCGGGTCATCAGCCCGGCGCCAAGCCTGGCCTGACACAACAATTCGATATCGTCTCAAAGAATGGAAAAAACCCGTCTGTTGCGAAGGCTTCGAAAAAAACAAGGAAATTTCACCTCAGGTTCGCAACTGATTGAGCCGATCCTTCTGGGCGGCAATACATTTTTCAATTTCATCCTTTTGGCCAGCCGACAATGCCTGTTCCAATTGTTCCTGTCCGGTCTTCACCTCCTGCACCCGTCCACGCAGAGCAACCACAGTCTGGTCGACACCCGCAGCAAAATCCTTAAGGATATCCTTTTGGCGCAGGCGAATATGAACGGTAAGATCACCTTCCGACACCGTTTTCAGATCGGTTTCAATTCGGTAGAGCGGACCGGCAATTTTTTGTGGCAGAAAGAGCGCCAGCAACATGCCGCAACCGAGACTGACCAGGGAACCGGCCATAACTACCGGAAGCAGCAGATCGCTGACACGCCGAATCTTGACATGGGCATCAAAAAACGAACCAACAACCTCATGGCGGGCATAAAAATAAAGAATCACGGCCGCCACCACCGCACTCAGCGCCACGGCAAGCAATACTTGAAACATCAGCCAGCGCTGAAATTCTTTTTTCACGGCGAGGTTGAGTTTTTTGCGGTTCATACTGGTTTTTGTGGTTTCCATGAGGCTCTCTTTTCCGGATTCTGACTGTTAGACCCGTTCAATAATGTAACTGTACCTTGTCCATGATGGCCGCGACCCGCTCGCGCCGTATGGACTGAAAGATCTGTTCCTTGTCGGCGGCAGCTATTTCGCCGTCAGTAATCGGTATGACAACCGATACAGAGGGTCCGTTTATCCGCTTTCAACAAACGATACTCATGATTTCCCCCATGATAGGCATGGCAGGACATGCAACTGATGCGCCCATCGGCCAGTAAAGGATATTCCTTGGGTATCACCATTCCCGGTTTAGGTAGAATATTTACCGGATGAGATACCGATTCTTTCAGATAACCGCCGTGGCAACTGTCACAGACCAGCAGACTGGTCTGCAGTTGGCTTTTCAGAACCGGATGGGAACGACTCTCGTCATCAAGATCCGGCGCTGACCGCTTTGCTGTAGTCGGATCAGGGGCGGGAACACCAATGGCCAGGGAAACCGGTCGTTCGGCCTCAAACACAATCAGGTAATCTTCCCCCTGACGAAAAAGCTCATAGTCAACCTCGGCCTCATCGCCAACCCGACGTGACAATTCATGGCGCTCCTCGGGAATCATAAAAGTCTTGTCGGTGACAAAGGTCAATGACGCCGATCTGGATTGGTTGCCGAACAGATCGGTTGCGATCACCTGGAAGGTATAGTTTTCGTCTCGATCGAGACCGGACAGAATCAGCTGATGTTCCCTGCTGAACTGATGGGTGCTTTTGCTCGAATTCAGCTTGCCACAGCCGTAATCGACCTGGGCACTGGTGAATTCATCCGTATCCCAGGCGATGGTCGCAGTAATTGATATGCCGCGGCGGACATCCTGAACCCGGACATTGCTGATGACCGGTGCCTTGCCATCATTTGCCTTTGACGGCAGTTCTCCGACGGGGGGAAGTTCGATTTTCTGTAGCGGCCCCCAACTGAACGTGTCCCTGGTTTTAAAAATCAGCATATCCTCCGCTGCATCGCGAGCCAGCAGCACCCAATGGCGATCCGCTACCGGGTAAGCATCCCTGAACCAACGAATTTTCTTCGGTATGGTTTCGTCAACAACATTCTTCTTTTTAACCATGGGCGTGACAGCCTGACCCGCCACATGACAGGCTCCACACTGCTTTTTTAGAAACGGTCGATGCACCAGGCGATGCCTCAAACCAACCTCAACGACGTCCTTATGACACTCCTTGCACGTGGTTTCCGCGCCCATGGCATCCCACGAACAAAACATACCGATAAAAACCAGCAGTAGACAAAATCGTACCGGGGAGAAGTTGACAAAAAAACACTTCATGGGGATCCATTCCATGATTAAGGCCTGTGAGGAAATCGAACAGGATGCAGAATAATAACCGAGGGTTCTTGAATATTACTAATAAACAATGGACAGGTCAAGCCGGCACGACAAGGATACGGCTCCCGATACCGGTCAGGAAAAAGCCGGGCCCTGAGGGCCCGGCCGAAAAGAACAGCAAAGTCGAATTTGAGGAATTAGAGGTCGTCTTTGGTCGTGTGGCAGACGAAGCAACCGTCGGTATTGCTGCCGTTGCCCGCGATCATGGTGCTGTAGTCCCAACGCAGCAGGTCTTCATAGGGCGAACCATGGGCGCGGTGACAGGAAACACAGGTGACGATGGCGTCGCCGGCGCCGGCCAATACGGCGGACTTGACGGCGCTGACATCGGTGCTGGCCACCGGGGCTTCGATGCTGTAGGAATTATCAACGTTATAGTCGAGGTATTCGGTGGTCCCGAGGGTCCCGTTCATGTCGTAATCGGTGGGATGACGCAGCCAGGGAGCGGCACCGGACTCGCCGTTGCTGCCGGCCGCGGTATGGAACTGACCATGACATTCGCAGCAGAGGTAGCTGATGGTCGACCCATCCACCGTATCGGCCGATCCCTTGTACTGGTTATGATCGGTCGCATCCTTGGTGAACTCCCAGTCCTCGTCTTCCAAGCCGACGATACCCAGCAGGAAGCGATAGCTCTGCACCACCGTGCTACCGTCGATGGTCGTGTCATCGGTCGACAGAACGTTATGCCCCCGGGTGTCGTCCACCGTGGCGACCCAGTAGAAGTTCCCCCCGGCCAGGGCACTGTTGGCGCTGTCATCCAGATTGTCGTAAAGGGGAGCGCCATTACTGTCGAAAACATAAGGGATCCCGGTACCGTTCATGACGCCAAGGCCGTCCAAGCCCGTGTTGGTGCCCGAATGGCAGGCATAACAGGACTGATAGGCCAGCAGGGCCTCGACCGGACCCGTGCCAGTCACCGAAACGCCGTCCTGACTGTTATGCATGGTGTGACAACTGACACAGGGGCCCTTGGCCTTGGCCAAGGCATTGCCGGCCCCCGCCAGAACCAGGGCTACCGCCGCCAGACAGGCGAGGACTTTTACATTTCTTCCTTTCATGATTACCTCCCTTTGTTGTGTTTCTTTTTCCTTTTCCGCAGAAAAAAGAATTCCTTTATCAATCTTTGGCCGTATGACAAACGAAGCAGCCACACTCATTGTCGCTATCAGCTACTCCCGCGATACAGATACCGTAATCCCAGCGCAACATATCCGGATAGGGCGATCCATGCGGTCTATGGCAGGAAATACAGGTGACCACGTCGGAACCCGGAGTTACAATGGGGGAATTCGCCAACTCTGCGGTCAGGGCCACTTTGGCCACCGGCGCCATGGGATCGTATTCGGTATAGGCGGCATATTCCCCCGAATCCGGAATCACTACGTCCGAGGGGTGTCGAAGCCAAGCTCCACTCAGGTCATTGCCCCCACCCTCCTGACCGGTGTTCATGGAGTCGTGAAAATCTCCATGACAACCCGCGCACATCTGACCAATGCTCTCGAGCTGCGGAGGGCTCCCCATGCCCTGCTCATACACCTCCGTCGCCCCGGTATAGCCGTTATGGTCACTACTGGAAACCGTCTGTTCCCAGTCGGGATCTTCAATGCCCGCGACTCCGACCCGTTCGCCATAAGCCGGCCCCCCCGAAACGGCCAGCTTCATGACATCACCGAGAAAACGGTAGGAACCATGATCGGCATCGACCACCACCGCTGAATCATCGGCGTGGTGAGCGGGAAGATGACAGCCCCGACAACCGCTGTTACTCGTCGCCAGACTCCCATGACAGTCATAGCAGGGACTGCCCGAGCCGGCGCCGACCGTTCCCCCGGGGGCTTTATTCAGGATGGAATCAACCCCGGCCAGGCCGAAGACGTTGTGCCCCTTGGAATCGACCGAAACCACCCAGAGAAAGTTCCCCCCGGCCAGCATGGAGGTCGCTGTTCCCGGCTCCAGGCTGGGAGCATTGGTGGTATAAACAATGGGAACTTGCGATCCGCTCCCGAGATCTTTTATGGTGTTGCTGTCGTTCGAATGACAGCCAACACAGTCATTCGTCGTCAGCGCCGGCTGGATGCCGGGATCGGCATCGACCACGCTACTGCCGTCCTGGCTGTTGTGCATGGTGTGGCAGTTGACGCAGGCGCCTCTCACCTTGCCCCATGCAACCGCCGTCGGCAGCAACAGTCCCAATATCGGCAGGCTCAACAACAGCAGACGCCAAGCCCCGTGAGACCCGAACAACCTCATTTTCATTTAGCCCTCTCAGGCGGATCTCATTTCGCAACGTTATCACCGCGAAACCCCCGAACCGAATTCGTGGCAGATGGCTCGGCGCTTGTGCCTGGCAGGTGCATTTAATTAATGCAAGAACAATACCCGGCAACAAATCCACTTGTGTTTCTCGACAACTACACCCCCACCGCACTGCCCAATGCGCGCCGGGAGCAATCTTTGAATTTCACAGGGAGCTTACCGGAGGGAGTAATGGACAAGGGGGGCGAGAGCCCGCTTGCCATAAATCGACAAACCCAGGTCTCCCCAAACCCCTCTTGCGTCTAGGAAAAGCCACCTACCCCCCTTCGGCCAGCTTTATTCGTTTGAATTCCCGCTCTTTGTGCAGTGTAAGTTTTTCCCTGAACGATTGTCAACAAAAATATATGCAATGATTAATGACAAATATATAATTAATGCAATATACTTATCCCCTTATCCCTCCTGCCACTATCGCAACACCGCCAAATCCCCGACAACTCGGGGAACCTCAGCCTTGATCCGCTCTCCCGACAGATCCAAAACCGAAAGGGAAAGATTCTCTCGATCAGCAACATAAAGCATTCTTCGACGTGAGGAAACCGCCAGGTCTCCGGGACCAACGCCGACCTGAATACGCCGTGCCGTGGTGTTTTGACCGGCATAAAAGACGGATAATGATCCGTCTCCGGCATTGCTCACGAAAATGCGTCCGTCACTTTCAATCAGGTCGGAGGGCTCAAAACCAACTGAAATCCGCGCCAGTTGCCGGCCGGTGTAAAAATCAAAAACGGTAACCGATTGACTGCCACGTTCGGACACAAAGAGTCGATCGGCGTAATACAACAATCCGTCGGCCTCAAGACCGGCGGGGATTTCCCGTTCCAACTCGAGAGTGTCCCCCCGCAACACAAAAACCCGCTGAGCGATTGGTGAACTGATGGCGATATGCGGATCCCCATCATTAAAATAAATCACCCGTTCGGGCCGTAATCCAACCGTGGCCTGACGTGCGATCAGACCACTGAGCAGATCGACCTGGAGCACCTGGTTGGTGGCGGCATCGGTAACATAGGCAAAAACTCCATCCTCGGACAGGGCCAGATGTCTGGGACTTACCGCTATCGGCAAAGCGATACGGTCAAGTGCTCTGGCATTGTCACTATTGACAACATGAATGACCCGGTCACCGGTAGCGACCACGTAGAGTCGCCGTCGCACGCTGTCAACCGCAATTTCACCCAGCGGCCCCGTAAAACCGATCGATGCCGTCACTATATTCTGATCCGTGCGCACCATGTACAGGGTGTCGTCCGTATCACACAGAACATAGGCCAAATCCCCCGCCAACGGCATATCCTGACCCCGCGCGGAAAAAAGCGGGGTAAACCGTGCGTCACCGGCCATCTGGGCAGTCAGCTGCCAATCGACAAAGAGACAGAGGCTGGCTCCACCGGAAAAGGTGATCGGTTGGCTGAGCGGAAGATCGATCTGTTGATCGGGCAATTCGCCGACCGGTCTCTGCCCCACCTGAATCCGGCTGAGCTTGAAACGCAAACGACGGCACTCCCCGGTGGGAAAGGATCCCATGCCCAGCAACAGCTGGCGTCCCTGTACCTGTTGTCGGTCAATGACAACCGGCTCCGCCGGCAAATCGATCCAGAGATCCCCGAGCAACAACGCCACCTCGTCCAGGACAAAGGAAACATTTTCCGCGGAAACCCCATGGGATGAGAAATAGGTGGAAACCAGGGTATGTCCGGACGTCACCCGCAACGCAGATGAACGGGTCGGTGCTCCGGTCGAACAGCCACCGAGAATCACCGACAGAAAAAATAATGCAACCAAAAAACCGATGCAGGGTCTCATCAGAAATCCACAATCCGGTTAAAAGACCGAGTTGAACACCAAAATTCAGTCTTTAGACGTATGACAATAGGCGCAACCGGTACTGATCGAACCGGCGTAATCCCAGCGCAACATTTTGTAATAAGGGGAACCGTGGGCGCGGTGACAGGAAATACAGGTAACAATGGTGTCGCCACTGAAGGTCACGGTCGCCTTGACCGAACTGACCAGATCACTGGCAACCGGTGCCGCCAACACGTAGGCGTTAATACCGGTGCCGCCGTAACTCCGATATTCGGAAGCCGGTCCGGTGGCGCCCATATCGTAATCGACCGGATGGCGGATCCAGGGGGACGAAATACCGGTGCCGCTGTGGAAATTACCATGGCAACGACCACAAAGGGAACTGATGGTGGCATCCGTCTTGGCGGTATCCCCGTGATATTGATTGTGCGCCGTGGTTGTCGGCTGAAACTCCCAATCGGAATCTTCATATCCCGCGATCCCCACCAGCATCCGATAACCCTCCGCCGGCGTGGTACCCGGTGTGCTAATCGCCCCGCTTGCCCCCATATGATGGCCACCTCGCACGGCGGAGGTCATGACCGTTTCGGTATGGGTACCGTGGCAACCGTAAAGCCCCGCGCAGGTTACCCGCTGCCCTGCGGGCCAGCTTCCATTTCCGGGAATACTGCCGTCCGCCGCCGCACTGGTACCGGTAAATCCCGGCGGCGAGGTCAACGTATCGAGGCCGCCCACACCCAGCACATTATGGCCACGGTTGTTATCCACCGTGGCCACCCAATAGAAATTTCCTCCGGCCAGGGTATTACTACCCGCCTCGGTGCCGGTGGTCTGATAAACGGGCACATCCGGGGTGGAAAAAACAAAAGGGGTGGTGCCACCGGACATATTCACTCCGGTATGACACCCCAGACAATCCGTCGTCAACAGAGCCGTATAGGGACCTTCGCTGCCCCACTCGGACAGCACCCCGCCTCCCTGACTGTAATGCATGGTGTGACATTCCACGCAAAGCTCGTTGTTCATGGCCAAAAGCGGACTCGCCGGTATCGCCAGCAAAAGCAACCCCAGCGTAACCTTTCGACCAAACGAACCCAGACTGTCTCCCCATCCAGTCATATTAGCCCTCTTTCCCTCTACCGCCGCAGTAATCAGCGGCTGAAAATATCGACCCGGCTGTTCCCTTCATCGACAACACAGAGTCTTCCATCCCAATCAAACTGCAGTTGAGCCGGATACCACAAGCGGCCATGGCCCTTGCCCCGGTCGAGAAAATCAAAGCGGAAATCCCCCCGCGATCCGAAAACGACCACCTTGCGCGCATGGCGGTCCAGGATATACAGCTGTCCCGCCTCGTCGATTTCCAGGGAAACGGGAAATTCCAGGGAATCGGCCAGGGAAACAGTCGTCGGCGGGTCGTCACCGACAAACAGATAAACCTTGGCGGACAGACCATCCAGAGCATAAAGCTTGTTGCCCTTTATCTTGAAATCGATAAAACCGCGACTGCCGTCGGGGCCGGCAAAGATTTTTTCAACCCGCAGATTGTCATCAAGACGAACCACCGTCCCTTTCATCCGATCCAGCACCAACAGGCGGCCCTTCTGATCTACCCCCAGACGCGCGGGAAAGATCAACCCGCCATCGGCATAATTCAGGGAAAACCGACGCACCTGTTCCTCCCTGGGATTAATATAGAGGAGCTCGTTGCCGGAGCGATCTATCACCCAAAGGGTTCCATGCAAACCCTTGGCCATAGCCACCGGTTGTTTGATTTCACCACCGGCGTTGAAGGTGCTCAGATGCTTTCCCCGGCCGTCAAAACTGATGAGGGTCCCATCGACGGCGTCAACCAGATAGTAACGCTGATTTTCCTCATCGATGGCAATGGCGATGGGGCGATCAACGTGAAAATCAGCGGACCGGGCCGGCAACTGCATGGAATGGGTCCAGCTCACCGCCTTTCCCCAGCCGACGGAAGCGATCAACAGCAGGCCTATGACAGAAACAAGAACGGTGTATTTCATCGGTATCTCCCGTTTCAGTAACTCAAATGACACTGCACACACAAGCCCCGCTCGGCACTCCCCAGCAGGAAATGTTTGTACATCGTCCCGGCGTTGGCATCATGGCAGCTCATGCAATCCATGGGCACGCCATTGCGCGGGTCCTTGGCTTTATCCCCGAGGGGATGGGTAAACTTCTTGTGTTCGACATGGCATCCGGCGCAGACTTCCCCGGGCGAATTCTTGATCATGCCGGGCCAGTCCGAACCATG